>JAGQYS010000033.1 GCA_020435965.1 Flavobacteriaceae bacterium
TGAGATTCTGAAACAAGTTCAGAATTACATTTATTTTATATTAACTAATGTTTGTTAGTTTTTAATTCCTGTCATTGCGAGGACGAAGGACGTGGCAATCTGTTGATGAGATTCCTTCTCTTCGTTCGGAATGACGTTTTATTTTTACTTTTTCATAAATTCTCGAAGCGTATCATAAACCCCTTCTTGAACTTTCATGTTATCTGGCACCTCCCTTAAGGGCTCAACTTCCTTCAAGCTATCATAACACTCTCTTGGTAACTGCTGATACAATTGTGTGCCTTTTGTTTTCCAATCAATCATCTCATCGGTTACTTGCTTCACCACTTTTGCTGGGTTGCCAACCACCAAACTTCTATTTGGTATCTTAGTTTCAGCCTTAACAAAAGCCATCGCTCCTACAATACTCTCATCACCAATTACGGCATCATCCATAATCACAGTATTCATTCCTACCAATACATTTCTACCAATATTAGCTCCATGAATAATGGCTCCATGACCTATATGAGCACTTTCTTTTAGCGTGATAGACTTACCAGGAAACATATGTACTGTGCAATTTTCTTGAACGTTTACTCCATCTTCTAGAATGATTTGTCCCCAATCTCCGCGAATGGCAGCTCCAGGACCTATGTAACAGTTTTTGCCGATGATGACATTTCCAGTCACTGCAGCCAAAGGATGCACAAAACTGGTTTCGTGTACTACTGGTATGTATCCTTTAAAACTGTAAATCATGAGCCCCTTTTAATTTCCCCAGAGGGGAAAAATACTGTTGTGTTCTTACTGTTATGTTGTTACTCATTCTACTTTGTATTTGATCCTTCCCTCTGGGAAGGTTAGGATGGGCTTTTATTATTTATACTTTTTTAATGTGTCTTTAGTAAAAACACTCAACACTAATCTTCCGCTAATTTTTGCACGCTTTATAAGTAATTGGTCCCAATCTTCAGTACCTCTCCAAAACATAGTTTTCATTTCACTCATGGCTTTTGGGTTGTATTTACTTAGGTTTTCTGCAAATGTTGTTACTGCTTCGTCCAATTCTTCTGTGCTTTCAAGTACTTGTGTAAACAAGCCTTTATCTTTTGCCCATTGCGCAGAATAAAATGTATTGGCATCGATGGCAATTTGCGACATGGCGCTCAAACCCAGTTTTCTTTGTACAGCTGGACCAACCACAAAAGGGCCAATACCTACATTCAATTCGCTTAATTTTATAGAAGCAAATTTTGTTGCCATGCAATAATCGGTTGCAGATGCCAAACCAACCCCTCCTCCAACGGTTTTACCTTGTATGCGTCCAATAATAAATTTTGGACATTTACGCATAGCATTAATGACGTTGGCAAAGCCTGAGAAAAAAGCTTTTCCCATTTCTTCATTACTGATATCTACAAGCTCTTCAAAACTAGCTCCAGCACAAAAGGTTCGATCTCCACCACTTTTTAGAACGATAACTCTAATGCTCTCATCTTCACCAGCTTTTGTAATGGTTCTTGCTAATTCTGTAAGTAAGTTTGAAGGCAATGAATTATGTGAAGGGTGGAAAAACTCTATATATCCAACCTTATTTTTAATGTATTGTTTAACGTATGGTTCCATAGTTTAAATAAGTCCAAATTGTTCAAAATGATGGTTTAAATGTTTTCTGTCTAATAAATACCATTCGTATCTATTCATATCTCCAAACACCATATTTTTTAATACAGCTTCAGGATTATCTTTAAAAAATGCTTTATATGCTTCTCTTGCTTCAACAAATTTTAGCTTTGCTGTTTCTAAATTATCATGCTTTAACGTATCTAAGGTGTTTTTTTCTAGCAAAGGAAAATTTGTGTTCCTCGGGAATTTGTCATAATTGTATAGACTAGCATGTACCTTTTCCAAAATTTTCTCCGGTGTTGACACTTCAAAATCTTGAATCTCTCCAGAAGCAATTCTATAAGTATATTCTAAATGTTCAATCATGTGCTGTGGCGTCATGATTCCCCATTTAGGTTTTGTGTTTGCTGTCAATTTTGAAAGACATTCTGAGATTTTTTCATCGGTCATATCTACAAATACGTTTTGCTTTTTCTGAACCATGGTCAAAACAGTTGCCACTGCTACCAGTTCATCCTCAGCATCAAAAACCTCAGCAAACCACTTTACAATTCCGCTAGGATGTTCAGCACCATTAACATCTCTGTCAATTTTCTGTTTACACGTTAATCGTACATAAATAGTGTCATTATGATAAAGTGGTCTTAGGAATCTACATTCTTCCAATCCATAATTAGCAGACACAGGGCCTTTATTAGGATATACAAACAATCCAGCAGCAGCAGCTAAAATAAAATAGCCATGAGCAGTACGCTTTTCAAAAATGCTTCCATCTAAAGATGTAATATCTGTATGCGCATAAAAATGATCCCAAGTTAGGTTTGAGAAATTGATAATATCAGAATCTGTAAGCGTTCGTTTATGGGTTTTTATTGACATTCCAGGTTGAATGTCTTCCCAATGGTATTTAAAAGGATGTTGTTCTGCCTCTGTATAAGCACCTCCTTGTTGATATATTCCTGTAATTTCGGTTATTGTTGTTGGTGTGCCTTGTATTGCTGTACGCTGCAAATAGTGCTTTACACCTCGCATGCCACCCATTTCTTCTCCTCCTCCAGCACGTCCTGGACCTCCATGAACCAAGGTTGGTAATGGTGAACCATGACCTGTACTCTCTTTAGCGTTTTCTCGATTCAACACTAAAATACGACCATGATGACTTGCAGCATTTACCACATATTCCTTAGCAATCTTGTCGTCATTTGTAATAATTGATGATACCAAGGAACCTTTACCCATTTGAGATAAAGTAATGGCTTCCTCCAAAGTTTTATATGGCATTATGGTACTTACTGGACCAAAGGCTTCCCGTTCGTGAACTGCTAAATTATCAAAAGGATGGTCTTCTCGTAGTAGTATTGGACTAATAAACGCTCCTTTTTTAGCATCTGCTCCAACAGTTTCAATTTTATCGAGATTTCCATAAACGATTTTAGCTTTTTTAGCAATATCAGACACACTATTTCGGACTTCTTCAACTTGTTGTTTGCTAATCAGAGAACCCATTCTAACTTCTTTGAGCCTTGGATCACCAATAGTGACTTTATCTAATGCTTTTCCTAATGAAATCTGAACATCTTCAACCAGATTTTCAGGAACGATAATACGACGAATTGCAGTACATTTTTGTCCTGCTTTGACTGTCATTTCTTTTCTAACTTCTTTAATAAAAATATCAAATTCTTGTGTTCCAAGAACGGCATCTTCACCCAAAATAGACGCATTTAAAGAATCGGCTTCCATAGTAAAAGGCACAGCCTCTTGAATGATTCTAGGATGCGCTTTTAATAATCTTCCTGTTGCAGCTGAGCCAGTAAACGTAACTACATCTTGAGATTCTACTGTATCTAAAATTGTTTTAACTGTTCCGTTGATGATTTGTAAAGCACCATCAGGTAAAATGCCTGAATTGATTATTTCTCGTGCCACAGCTTCTGCTAAATATGATGATGAAGGAGCAGGTAATACAACTGCAGGAACTCCAGCCATCCAGTTTACTGCACACTTTTCTAACATTCCCCAAACTGGGAAATTGAATGCATTAATATGGACTGCCACTCCTTTCTTAGGCACCATAATGTGATGTGCCATAAAGCGTCCTCCACGAGACAAATCGATTGGATCACCTTCAACATGATACGATTGATTTGGGAATAATTTTCGCAATGATGCATTGGCAAACAAATTTCCAAATCCACCTTCAATATCAATCCAACTATCCACTTTGGTTGCTCCTGTTCGATAACTTAACTCGTAAAATGCATCTTTCTTTTTGGTAAGATATAATGCTAATTTTTTGAGCATATTACCTCGCTCTTGAAAGGTCATTTTACGTAAGGCACCACCTTTTTTTCTTCCATAATTGAGGATTTCAGGAATATCCAAACCTTCAATGGCGACGCTTGCAAATGCCTCACCAGTAATAGCATCGTGGATTGGTTGTCCTTCTTCTTTTCCTGTTGTCCATTGTCCTTGGACGTAGTGTTGTATTTTTTCCATAATCAATGCCTGCGCAGGCAGGTATCCTATTAATTATTATTTCTAAATATCTTATTTCCCAAATTCCAGTTCATACTCAAATCAGACCAGTTTGGATTTATTTCTTCAATCAACTTGATTTTCCACTCTCTTTTCCATTTCTTGAATTGGATTTCTCTTGTTGATGCTTCTTCTCCATTATTATATTCTTCAAAATAAACCAATTTATCACAATTATATCTTGCGGTAAATGCCTTTGGATAAATCTTCATTTTATGTTCTTTTACTCTCTCGTCAATATTATCCGTTAATCCAATATAAATCAACCCTTTTGGTTTATTTGCCATTATGTAGACATACCAAAGTTTCATTCTTTTTAATTATGAGATTCCTGCCTACGCAGGAATTCGTTCTATCACGCACGCATAACCCTGTCCTAAACCTACACACATTGTAACCAATGCATATTTTTTTTCTGTTTCTTTCAACTCTAAAGCTGCAGAATATGTGGTTCTTGCCCCTGTAACACCTAAAGGATGACCAATAGCAATTGCACCTCCATTTGGGTTTAGCCTTGGGTCGTCGTCTGCCAATCCCCAAGCTCTTGTACAGGCTAATGCTTGAGCAGCAAAAGCTTCGTTCAATTCGATAATATCCATATCACTCATGGTTAAGCCAGCTTTTGCCAAGGCTTTATTTGAGGCTTCAACTGGGCCAATTCCCATAATTCTTGGCTCTACACCAACCACTGCTGAACTTACAATTCTAGCTAAAGGTTTAAGGTTATACTTTTTTACAGCATCTTTAGATGCAATGATGGTTGCTGCTGCACCATCATTTAATCCAGATGAATTTCCTGCTGTGACACTGCCACCTTCTTTTTTAAACGCTGGTCGTAATTTTGTCAAAACCTCTCTTGTGGTATTGGGCTTTACAAATTCATCTTTGGAAAAAATGATTGGATCTTTTTTCCGCTGAGGAATTTCAACCGCTACAATTTCTTTTGCCAATCGTCCATTTTCTTGTGCTTTGGCTGCTTTCATCTGGCTCCAATACGCAAAGGTATCTTGGTCTTCACGAGAAATGTTATATTTCTCTACAAGGTTTTCAGCTGTATTCCCCATACCATCCGTTCCATACATGGCGTGCATTTTTGGGTTGATGAATCGCCATCCAAAACTGGAGTCATACATTTGAGCATCTGTACCAAAAGCACTTGAGGGTTTAGCGATGACATAAGGGCCACGTGTCATGTTCTCTACGCCTCCAGCTATAAACAGATCACCATCACCTGATTTTATGGCGCGATTGGCGTGAATGATTGCTGATAGTCCAGAGCTACATAAACGGTTAACCGTTTCACCAGGAACGGTGAATGGCAATCCTGCCAGCAGCAGCGACATGCGTGCTACATTACGGTTATCTTCTCCTGCTTGATTGGCGCAACCCATAATTACATCATCGTAAGCGTCTTTGGGTATGTTTGGATTTCGTTTTACAACTTCTTTAATCACAAATGCTCCTAAATCGTCTGTTCTGACAGTAGCTAATGTGCCTTTATAGTTTCCTATTGGTGTTCTAATTCCGTCTATAATATATGCTTCCATTGTTTGAAATTGAAATTGAAATTGAAGTCGAAAATCGAAACTTCTATTTCAATTTAATATAATTTTTGATGAGATTCTTCGCTCCGATAGCTATCGGAACTCTGAATGACATGTCATTTTTACTTTATTCTTCCCATTCTTTTTGAGTGCGATACACCACACCTTTAAAAAGTGCAACTAATTCGTCATCTCTCTTGACTTCAATAATATTAAAGCCTAATTTATTATTTACTTTTTCTATCACAGATTCTGCCACTAAATAATCACCTTCATTTAATGCTTCTATGTGATTTATACTTGTTTCAATAGAAACTGCATACTTGCCATGTGTATTTGCAGCAAAGCCAAAAGCTGTATCTGCTAAGGTATAACTGATGCCTCCATGTGCTTTATTCATACTATTGAGCATTTCTTTTCTAATGGTCATGGCCACTTTACAGCGACCTAATTCACATTCTAAAATCTCGATGCCCATCCATTGACTGAATTTGTCGAGGCTTAGCATTTTGTATGGTATGTCTTCTCCTTTCATGTTAACTTCCCACGAAAGTGGGAATCTGCTCAATTATTTTATTTATATGTTCATTGCGTCTGTTACACCCCTAAAGTCCCCTCAAGGGGACAATTCTCAAGGAACACTTTTAAAAGAATGTTTTATTTTCTTTGTTCATTTTTCGCAATAATGGACTGCAACGATATCTATCCTCATGATACTCATTATACAATTCATCCATTTTCGTCACACACCAATCGATGCCTTTTTCATCTGCCCAAGCCAATAATCCTTTAGGATAGTTGACTCCTTTAGTCATGGCGTTGTCTATATCCTCAGCTGAGGCAATATTTAAGAATAAAGCATCTGCTGCTTCGTTGATGAGCATGACCAATACTCTGTCGAATATTTGTTGAGCTGGTTTTTTATCATGAGATTCTGAAACAAGTTCAGAATGACAAGTAACAATCTTTCCGTTTTTATCATAATCATAGTAACCTTTTCCAGATTTTCGTCCTAAATAACCTGCTTCTGCAAAACGCTTTTGTGTGAATGCTGGTTTGTATCTTGGATCGAAATAAAAGGCTGTAAACACAGTTTCGGTTACAGTGTAATTGACATCGTTTCCTATAAAATCCATTAACTCAAACGGCCCCATTCTAAAGCCTCCTAGTTCCTTTAAGCTCCAATCAATAGTAGCGAAATCTGCTATTCCTTCTTCATAAATTCTTAAAGCTTCTCCATAAAACGGTCTCGCCACACGATTGACAATAAATCCTGGAGTATCCTTAGCTACAGCTACCGTTTTCTTCCAATCTTTAATGATTTGAACAGAAGTATCTAATGTTTCTTTTGATGTTTGAATTGCTGGTATGACCTCAACCAACTTCATTAAAGGCGCTGGATTAAAGAAATGAATTCCAATACAACGTTCAGGTTTTTCCAATGATGACGCAATCGATGCTATTGATAAACTTGATGTATTGGATGCAATAATACAATCGCTAGACACATAAGTTTCCAATTCTGAAAACACTTTCTTTTTAATATCAAGGTTTTCAATAATGGCTTCAATAGTTAGATTAGAACCAGACAAGTCTTTCAAACTATCTACATATTGAATGTTATCTTGAATTCTAGATTTTTCAGCTGCATCAATACGACCTTTTTCAATAAGTCGATTCAATATTTTATCTAATGAAACTTTTGCCTTATCTAATGCTGCTTGATCTGTGTCGTATAACTTCACCTTACAACCAGAAGTTGCTGCCACTTGTGCAATACCACTTCCCATTGTTCCAGAACCGATAATTCCTATGTTCATAATATGCCCACGAAAGTGGGTAACTTTTAATTAAACTTCATTTTGAAAACACCCCTAAAGTCCCCTCAAGGGGACAATCCATCAATACTAAAATGGAAGGTTTGTCACATCTACATTTCCGCCAGAAATAATAATTCCGACGTCTTTATTTTTAAATTGTTCTTTTTCTTTTAATAATGCCGCAAATGCAACAGCACTTGATGGTTCAATAATGATTTTCATTCGTTCCCAAACTAGTTTCATTGCATCAATAATTTCTTTTTCTTCTACTAAGATAATGCGTTCAACATCATTCATGATGATTGGGAAATTTCTATCTCCTAAAAACGTACGTAAGCCATCTGCAATGGTATTGACCTCGTCGTTATATTCAATTTTTCCTGATTGTTTTGAACGAAAAGCATCATCTGCATTTTTTGGTTCGCCACCTATAACTTTACACTTATTGGAAAAATACCTTGCTACTAAAGCAGTTCCAGCAATTAAACCGCCTCCTCCAACTGGCGTAAATATATAATCCAATTGTGGTTGCTCTTCTAATAGTTCAATGGCTGCGGTTCCTTGGCCATGAATCACATCGTCATCGTTTGATGGATGGATAAATGTTGCTCCTGTGTCTTGTTTTACTTTTTCTGCCATTTGTTCGCGAGCAATTGGTGTTGATTCGCTTTCAATAATATTCCCTTTATAGCCTTTTACAGCATTCTTTTTTACTTGTGGTGCATTTTTAGGCATCACAATATACGCTTCAACTCCAATTTTATTAGCTGCTAAAGATAGTGCCTGCGCAAAATTACCTGAGGAATGTGTCACCACACCTTTGTTGCGTTCTTCCTCTGGCAAATTTAAAATAGCATTGGCTGCTCCACGCATCTTAAAAGCTCCCATTTTTTGAAAATTCTCGCACTTAAAAAACACGTTGCATCCAGCTATCTCATTTATTAATTGCGAGGATAATACAGGCGTTTTGTGAATGTAGGGTTTTATACGGTTGTGAACTTTAAGAAGAGTCTCTTTGGTTACTTGAGATAAAACATCATTACGAGGATTGTCCCCTTGAGGGGACTTGAGGGGTGTTTTTAAAGATTTTATTTTTTCTTCCAAAGTCATTGACACACTAAATATATTATTTTTAACATCTGAATCAGAAAACCTTATAAATTGAACACCATATTTTTCCAGTTTATTTTGTCTATTTATATCTTCAAAATATCTGAAATCATGTGAATTTCCATCTATTTCAATAGCCAACTGAATTTCGTGGCAGTAAAAATCCACAATATAATCCAACATTGGCACTTGTCTATGGAACTGGGCTCCCAATGCTCTATTCTTGATATTTTTCCACAATAAGACTTCAGCTAAAGTGCTATTGTTACGAAGTTGCCTAGCATATTCTTTCAGCTTAGGATTGTATGGAATTATTTTGTTTTTCATTGCTTAATTTACACCCCTAATGAGCTACGCTCGGTATCTTCAATAAAAGTTTTCACTTTCATTTCGATAATCCTCAAGGGAACAATTGTTATATTAGTGTTGTCATTTTCCTTTAAAATTTGGTGTTCTTTTTTCTATAAAAGCTGCAACACCTTCGGCATAATCTTCAGTTCCAGCAGCTTCAATTTGATGTTTTGACTCTAGTGCTAATTGCTCTTCTAAAGTATTGGTTAGTGATTGATTAAATGTTTTTTTGATCAATCCTAAAGCTTTAGTAGGCATATTGGCTAGTTTTTGCGCAATTTTTTGAATGGTTTCTTCAAACTCATCTGAAGGTACGAACTTATATATCATACCTAATCGCTCGGCTTCTTCTGCACTTATCTTATCTCCTAACATGGCTAAAGCTGTAGCCTTTTGAAAGCCGATTAACCGTGGTAAAAAGAATGTTCCAGCACTATCTGGAATTAATCCTATTAAGCTAAATGCTTGTATAAAATGTGCTTTTTGATTTGCTACCACTATGTCACAAGCTAAAGCAATATTTGCTCCTGCTCCTGCAGCAACGCCATTTACAGCGGCAATGATTGGTTTTTCAATGTTTCTGATTCTTAAAATAATTGGGTTGTAATGTTCTTCTAGGATTTTCTTGAAACCAGGATTCAATTCTGGAGAGGTAACTTCTTTTAAATCTTGTCCAGCACAAAATGCTTTTCCTCCACCAGTGATTACAATAGCTCTAACATCATTATTTGTTTCGCAATCATCGAGAATACTTTGCAAATTTAAAGCCATTTCTCGATTAAAGCTATTGAACACTTCTGGTCTGTTGAGTGTTATAAATGCTATTTTGTTTTCAATTTTTAATAGAATTGAATTGCTCATACCTTATTTTAAAATGTCATTGCGAGGAATGAAATGACGTGGCAATCTTCTTTTAGAGATTCCTTCACTTCGTTCGGAATGACGTTTACTTCAAACATTTAAAATAATCAAAAGGTTCGTGACAATCTTCACATTGAAACAATGCTTTACAAGCTGTTGAACCAAATTGACTTACTAATTTTGTGTTTTGTGAACCACAATTGGTACACTTCACTATTTTTTTATTACCTAATAATGCTTCTTTGTCAGCATCTGCTTCCAAAGGAGGTGCAATACCATATTTTTCAAGCGCATCTCTACCTTCTTCAGAAATCCAATCGGTTGTCCAAGCTGGTGTTAATACCAGATCTATACTTACTTTATATCCTGCTTTTTCAAATGCTGCTTTTACATCATCTGAAATGACATCCATTGCTGGGCAACCACTGTATGTTGGTGTTAATTTAATTAATACTACATCATCAACAAGCTTTGCATAGCGAACTACTCCCATATCTAAAATTGTTAACACAGGAATTTCTGGGTCAGAGACTTTATCTAGAATAGGAATGAGTTCTGTATCTATGTCAGCATGTTCAATCATTTGTCTAACCATTTACCACTCCATATTAGGATATGCTCTTTGCATGTATTGTAATTCTGCTAAAATATATCCCATGTGCTCAGTATGAATCCCTTGTTTTCCACCTTTTTGAAAATATTTCAAATCTGGAACTTCCAGAGTTGCCTCATCTAGCACATTAGAGATTTGTTTATAATACTGTTCTTTAAACTTAGATGTATCAACACCGATACCATCAGCAATCATTTTTTTATCGGCATCTGTTTGATGGAATAATTCGTCTGTATAGGTCCAAAGGTCATTTATGGCATTTTGGATACGCTTATGACTTTCTTCTGTGCCATCACCTAGTCGCTTAATCCAATCGGAAGAAAAACGCAAATGGTATGATACTTCCTTAATAGATTTTTTGGCAATAGCGGCTAATGTCATATCCTTGCTATTTTGAAGTTCGGTCAAGAACATAAAATGATACACATCAAATAAAAATTGGCGCGCCATGACATAACCAAAATCTGTATTGGGTTGTTCAACTAATAACACGTTAACATACTCACGTTCTGGTCGTTTCATGGCAATGGTATCTTCATCACGATCATTACCAGCAACTTTTGAAGCGTATTGGTAATAGCTTCGTACTTGTCCGAATAAATCCAAAGAGATATTAGTCAAAGCAATATCGGTTTCCAAACTTGGGCCATGACCACATAATTCCCCTAAACGCTGCCCAAGAATTAAGCTGTTATCTGCGATGCCTAAGATGTATTGGTATAAGTTTTCGTTTTCCATTTTTCTTGTGAGACCTCTCGACTGCGCTCGAGGTGACATTTAGTTTCAATTATATTTTAATTATTTCCTGAATCAACACTTCGACTGCGCTCAGTGTGACAGTTCAGGATGACAAATTTTTGATTTATCACATATGCTTTATTTCGTCTGGTAAATCGTAAAATGTTGGGTGACGATATACCTTATCTTGTGCAGGCTCAAATAATTCGGCATTATGTTCAGGATTTGATGCTGTTATATGTTTTGATTCTACCACCCAAATACTCACACCTTCGTTTCTTCTTGTGTACACATCGCGTGCGTTTTCTAGAGCCATATCAGCGTCTGCTGCGTGCAGGCTTCCAAAATGACGGTGTTCCAGTCCGTTTTTACTTCTTACGAAGACTTCCCAAAGAGGCCATTCTTTTTTCATAATATTAAGTTGAAATTGAAATTGAATTCGAAATTGAAATCATTTCAATTAATGTTTTTTATTCTAGTTACAATAATTCTAATTAATTGGTCATTTTCATCCTTTAATTCTTTTAAACTATCTTCAGAAAACAAATCTGCTTTAGTTTGAATGTTTAGATTCCTTAATGATTCTCTTAACTCTTTTAAGCATATTCTCAATTTATTAATTTTATCTTTAGCTGTTCCAGCACCAAGTACTTCTCCATAGTTTAAAGCTGAAGAACACGAAGACCTAATTAATTGTTTTGCTAGGTAATCACCTGCATATGATAATGGTTTCTTACTATATAATATTATAATTGAAGCTGCAAAATCTTCTAATCTTTCTGATAAATCAAATTTTTCATCACTCATCCTTTCAACTTCAATTTCAATTTCAATTTCAAGTTCTTTAAACTGCTTGTTTTTCTTTCCTTAGTTGTTGTTTTTCGGCATAAGCCATTGCTGCATCACGAACCCATTGCCCATTTTCCCAAGCCGATACTCTTGCTTTCATGCGTTCTTTATTACAAGGTCCATGTCCTTTTACTACTTGCCAAAACTCGTCCCAATCTATTTCTCCAAAATCATAGCCTTGTTTCTCTTCATTCCATTTTAAATCTGGATCTGGAATTGTTAATCCAATCGATTCTGCTTGAGGTACTGTTTGATCTACAAATTGCTGGCGCAATTCATCATTCGTTTTGCGTTTTAGTTTCCACTTCATGGATTGTACTGTATTTGGCGATTCATCATCTTTTGGCCCAAACATCATTAAAGAAGGCCACCACCAACGATCAAGAGCATCTTGCGCCATTGCTTTTTGCTCTGGCGTGCCTTGAGCTAACTTTAACGTGATTTCGTAACCTTGACGCTGGTGAAAGCTTTCTTCTTTACAAATACGCACCATGGCTCTAGCATAGGGTCCAAACGACGTGCCGCAAAGCGCCACCTGATTGATAATGGCTGCACCATCTACCAACCAACCTATGGCACCCATATCTGCCCAAGTAATTGCTGGATAGTTAAAAATACTTGAGTATTTTGCCTTTCCTGAGTGTAATTGCTCAAACATTTCGTCTCTGGTGATTCCTAATGTTTCGGTGGCACTATATAGATATAATCCATGACCTCCTTCGTCTTGAACCTTAGCTAAAAGTGCTACCTTGCGACGTAGCGAAGGTGCTCGCGTAATCCAATTTCCTTCTGGAAGCATCCCAACAATTTCGGAGTGCGCATGTTGTGACATTTGCCTAATATGCGTTTTACGATACTTTTCAGGCATCCAATCTTTGGGCTCGATTTTTTCGTCACGTGCAATGCGTGCTTCAAATTCTTCCTCTAAACTTTTTATTTGTGCTTCACTCATGATTTAGTAATTAGTGAATAGTTATTAGTTTTTAATGAATTCCTGCTTTCGCAGGAATGACAAATCATTGTATTTAAACGTCGAAATCGACGACTACTTTTTCTGTTACTGGTACTGCTTGACAGCTTAACACAAAATTTTGAGCCACTTCTTTTTCTTCCAGTGCATAATTGATTTTCATTTCGACTTCGCCTTGTTTTACTTGACATTTACAAGTACTGCAAACACCGCCTTTACATGCAAATGGCAAATCGGCTCCTGCACCAAGTGCTGCATCGAGGATATTATCATACTCCTTGGTCATGGTAAATAAAAACTCTTTGCCTCCATCTATTATCGTCACCTCAGTTCCTTCCACATTTTGTTTTGCCAAACGTTCGGCTCGTTTTATATCTTCTTCTGAAAGCCCTGTGACAAACAACTCAAAATGCACCAATGCTTTAGACAATCCTGCATTTATTAAATAGTTGCTCACATAATTAACCATTTGCTCTGGACCGCATAGAAACACTTCGCTTGTATCTGGAATATCTATAAACGTTTTGGTGAGCACTTTCATTTTATCATCATCAAACCGACCGTTGAACAACTCGATATCACGACGTTCTTTGGTTAAAAAGTAATAGATTTCCAGCCTTCCAAAGTATTTATTTCTAAGCTGCTCCAACTCTTCTTTAAAGATAATGGATTTTGCTGTTTTATTGACAAAAAACAACTTACAAGTAGCGTTAGGCTCTGCGGCAAGATGTGTTTTTATCATTGATATTATTGGTGTAATACCACTTCCAGCTGCAAAAAAAAGATAGTTTTTGGCTTTGTCTGGATTACAGTTCACTCCAAAAGTTCCGCTTGGCGGCATGACTTCAATATTGTCCCCAACTTTTACTTTTTCATTTATATATGTTGAAAACTTACCTTGCGGTATTTGTTTTACAGCAACTTTCCAAAGATTTTCAAAAGGGCTTGAGCATAAAGAATATGAACGACGAATATCTTCGCCATCAATATTGGCTTTTAATGTTAAATGCTGACCTTGAGTAAATTGAAACTTCTCTTTTAATTCTAAAGGAATCTTAAAAGTAACCACTGATGTGTCTTTGGTCTCTTTATATATATCTGCAACTTTTAAGTTATAAAAATCTGCCATAATAGTGCCTGCCAAAACAGGTATCTTACTTTATAATTTAATAAAAAACTTCATCAAGAACACCTTCCGACGCTTTTTGCCACTTTCACACAGGAAGGTTTTTTTAACTAACAACTGTTAGTTTAAAGTACAAATTTACAAAATAAAATCTAAACTATTTGTTAATTCCGTTTATGAGAACAGTGCTTAATTCTGTTATAAATTTTTCAATATTTAAATCTTCTTTTTTGGGTAGCCAAATATAGAGCGAGCGTAATGTTGAAAGTAGTGAAAACAACATCACTTCTGGGTTGGCATTGGCTAGTTCATTTTCTTGAATGCCTTTCTCTATGATGCTTCTAAAATCATTTTCATAGTTTTTCCGGAGCTTTAAATAATATTCTAATTCATTTTCTAAGTGCATCCAATCGCTATTAAGAGACGCCATTCCAAATTGGTTGTTTGATGTAATATTTACATGTAAGGCAACTACTTGTTTTAGCTTATTAATACTACTATCATCAGAAGTTTTGATAATTTTCATCTGTTCTGTAAACTGCTCTGCCAAAGAAATTATAATCTCAGAAAGGATTTCTTGTTTAGAGTTGATATGGTTATAGAGACTTGCTGCTTTTATTCCCATTGCTTTGGCTATGTCGCGCATAGTGACAGCACTGTATCCTTTTTTTTGAAACAAAATTGCAGATGTTTGTATGATTTCGTCCTTACGTGTTTCGTATTTCAAAAGTTGTAAATTTGTTATAGAAATTAGGTTGAAGATACTGAAAAACTGTAACACAAGTTACATGTTGGCAATTTAATATTTCTGTTATTTGCAAAAAACATTACTTATGGGAATTTTAGATTTTTTATTTGGCAATCAAAAGGAGAAAATACAAGACTACCTTGAAAAAGATGCTGTTATTTTAGATGTTAGAACTAAGCAAGAATGGAATGCTGGACACATTAAAAAGGCAATTCATATCCCATTAGACCAACTTCATAATAGAACCAATGAGGTTGCAAAACAAAATAAGCCTATTATTGTTTATTGCGCAAGTGGAGTAAGATCTGGTAAAGCTGCAAAGTATTTAAACTTAAATAATATTGATGCTATTAATGGTGGAGGACTAAATAGCTTAAGTGCATTAATAAAATAATTATTTAAGAAATTTATTTGGTATCTTAGAGGACATCAACCTTCAACAAATGTTCTTATGGAATTAAATAGACGTCAATGGCTTAAAACAGCCTCGTTAGCTGGTGGATTTACTCTTTTTAATGGATTGACAGGAATACAATCCTTATCAGCTGAAGAAATAAAAAAATTCAATCCTCGAAAATTAGAAAATCCGATTAGGCTTAGCTCAAACGAAAACCCTTTTGGCCCTTCCGAACGCGTTAGAAATGCTGTAAAAAAAGCTTTTGATGATGGTTGTAGATATCCTTATGAATACGCTGATGAGCTTGCAGAACTTTTAGCTAAAAAACATGGTGTTTCTTCTGAAAGCATCATTATTACAGGAGGCTCAACCGAAGGTCTGAAAATTGCAGGAATTACCTTTACTGCTGATGGTGGCGAAATCATTGCAGCCAAACCAACTTTTTTAGCGATGATGCAATATGCCGAAATGTGGGGAGCAAACATAAATTGGGTTCCTGTTGATGAAAATTATGGTTATGATTTACAGGAAATAGAAAAACGTATTTCATCAAAAACCAAAATGGTATTTCTGTGCAATCCTAACAATCCAACCTCTACTCTATTACCAGCAGACACATTAACAGATTTTTGCTCTTCAGTGAGCAAGAAAACAATTGTGTTTAGTGATGAAGCCTATTATGATTTTATAGAAGATCCAAACTATCCTTCAATGATAGAATTGGTTAAAAAAGGAGAAAATGTTATTGTATCTAAAACGTTTTCAAAAGTATATGGCATGGCTGGAATGCGTATTGGTTATCTAATTGCCAAACCGGAACTAGCCAAAATAATAAAAGCTAATGTTGTAGCCATGAGTAACGTTTATGCTATTGAAGGCGCTAAAGAAGCTTTATTGGACACTGAATTCTATAATTTCTCAATTCAAAAAAACAAAGAAGCAAAACAGATTATCTATAATACTTTAGATCATTTAGAATTAGACTATGTTAAGTCTCATACTAATTTTGTGTTTTTTAAATCTGGCAGAAATATTAATGACTTAGGAAAAGACATGCTTGCTAAAGGCGTTAAGATTGGAAGAGCATTTCCACCATTCTTAGATCATTGCAGAATAAGTACTGGCACTATTGAGGAGGTTCAGTTATTTTCAAAGTCAATAATCTCACTTTATTAAACAAAAAAAGCATCAGCTCTCTTTGTTTCCAAAGTATACTGATGCTTCAAAATTTTTGATTAATAGCATAGCAAATATAGAATCCTACAAATGTGGTGAGCATAATTTTCGATAACTGTTTAATTAATTAGACAAACAGAACAACGATGCATATTTAATCGATTAAGGTGTCTTTGTGCTTAAATTGTTTTTCAACAAAAAAAAGCATCAGATCCCTTTGTTTGCAAAGTTTACTGATGCTCTAAAATTTTTGATTAATAGCACAGCAAATATAGAATCCTATCATCTTGAATAGTATAATTTTCGATGATTGTTTAAATAAATAGATAAACTGAAAAGTGATGCAGATTTAATCGATTAAGTTGTTTTTTTTAGCTTTTTGCACTGCTTCAAGTTTATTATGCACTTGTAGTTTTCGGTAAATGTTTTCAATATGTTTTCTAATAGTTCCTGTTGAAAGTATTAAATTATCTGCAATGGCATTATAGCTCAACCCTTTACTAAGTTGCTCCAAAACATCTATTTCCCTTGATGTGAGCTGTATATCTTCTTTACCTAATTCGTTTTTTATATTTATTGGGTTTCGAAGTAATTTTAATGTCTTTAACGCTATTGATGGATTCATTGCAGCACCACCATTAAGGGTATCAACAATTCCATCGTGTAAATCTTTTGCATTTATTTCTTTTAGCAAATAACCATCTGCACCAGCTTTTATGGCATTGAAAATATTTTCGTCATTATCAAAAACCGTTAGCATAATGATTTTAATATGCGGAAATTTTTTCTTTACTATTGAAGTGGCCTCAATGCCATTCATTATTGGCATCTCAATATCCATCAATATAATATCTAAATTGCTGTTCTCTTCAAGTTTATTGACCAATTCTGAACCGTTAAGTGCTGTGAATTTACAATCTAGGTCTTTAAAAAAAGACAGCTTTTCTTTGACTGCTTTTATTAAAAACGAGTTATCGTCTGCTATGGCTATTTTAATTTTCAAAAATTAAGTTTTTACTAATCTAAAAAATGATATCGTAAGTAACAATACGAAAAATTGCGTATTTTAAATAACTACTATAACAGTCGTTCCGTTGTCTTTTTTAGACGATATTGAAAACTTGCCATCTACCTCTTCAGCACGTTTTTTCATGTTATTAATACCATTGCCTAGTTCAATATTATTTAAATCAAAGCCTTTTCCGTTATCATTTACCTCAATACTTAAATCACCTTTTTCTTTTTTAATACTTACTGTAATCGTTTTAGCTTCAGCGTACTTTATGGCATTGTTTACGGCTTCTTGGATAATTCTGTAAACATTCATCCCAACAATAGAACTTAAAGTTGATTTTTTGTTGACTTCTTCATCAATATTAAACTTAAAAGAAACATCTTTTGAAGCCACATTGGCTTTATCTATAAAATTTGAAATTCGCACTTGTAAATCTTCAAATGAAATTTCGTTTTTATTCATAGCCCAAATTGTATCACGTAACTCAAAAATTGTAGTTGTGGTAAACTCACTTATATATTTTAGTTTTTCGCCTAACTTTTCAGGTAGTTTAAAACCATATTTAAGATTGTCTAATGATGAAATTATAAAAGTTAGTTGTGCACCAATATTGTCATGTAAATCTCTTGAGATTCTCAAACGTTGTTCTTGCAAACGGTTTTGAGTCTCTATTTTCACCAAAGCATCTTTTAACTCGTTTTCTTTTTGTAATTGACGATTTTTAAGTTTTTGCTGATTATAAAATAAATAACCCAAAAGGCTGATAACTATAGCAAAAATGACCAATCCTAGAAGTTGTGTGTTTTTTTTGTTGAGTGATAATTCTTTTTCAGCAAGGTCTGCACGTTGTTCTAAAATTTCTTTTTCTTTTTTTTCTGTTTCGTACTTTACTTCATAATTAGATACTTTATCCTGTAAGTTTTTTGAAGCTAGTTGCTGTTCTATTTCCTTTTCTAAACTCAAATATTGATAGGCTTCTTTATAATTAAGCTCTTTGGCGTAAAGTTGATTCAACTTATTATACAATTGTGCTTTGTCTTTTGGAATGCCACTTTTTTCTATAATTTCTTTAGCTTTTGCAAGATTTAGCTTAGCAGATTCAAATTGATTTTGGTCTATGGCTATAACACCAAGTTTTAAGTTGGCAACACCAACTAAGGGTTTGTTATTTAAAGCACTTGCTAGGCTATCCATCCTTACATATAACTGTTTGGCTTCTGTATATTTTTTATCGTTTAATGCAATTTGTCCAAGCCCTTCTAAGCCATACAATTTACCATTACCATATTGGTTTTCTTCAGAAATACTAAGTGTTTTAATAAAGTTGTTTTTTGCATCTTTAATTAACAATGAATCGTTTTGTTCTTCACCAATTTTAAGTTGCATGTTCGCCATGTTGTAATGCGCATTTGCAATATCAATCTGAGTGCCTGAAGTTTGCTTAACTTGAAACGCTTTTTGGTAAAAATCCAATGCTTGGTCAAACTGATTCATGTTTTCATAAATCAATCCTATGTTGTTAAGAATTTTTCCAATGTGGTCTTTGTCATTTTCACTTTCGGCGAGTTTTAACACATCGTAATAAATCTCAATAGCCTCTTCATTTTTCCCTAATTGAGTAAGTGCTAAAGCAGTATTATTACTGTATCTTATTATTTCTTCTGTGTCATTTTCTGCAGTTGCAATAATTAATGCACTTTTAAAACTTTCTGCTGCTTTATCGATATCGCCTTCGTAATAATGAAGGATACCTTTGTCTCCATAAAATGAAGTCTTTAATTTGTAGTCTTTGGCCTTGTCAAGTAATTTTTCAGATTTATTAAAATAAAAATGTGCAGAATCAAATTTCCCTTTTATAATGTAGGAAGCTGCCAAACTGTTGTACGATTTTGTTTTGCTCGGGATAAAATCATTTTTCTCAGATAACTCAATGGCCTTTTTAAAGTAAACCATTGCAGAATCTACATTAGATCTGTTGTAAATTTTGCCAATCTCTACATAGGCATCTATTTTGATTTTATCGTCTGAGGTTGTTTTAAATGCTTTTGTTAAGCTGTCGAGTGATTTTGAAAAATCTTGAGCAGTTACAAACCACACATTTAATATTAAAGTGCACAAAAAAAGGGTCTTTTTAAGCATGCTTTTTAAGGAATTGGTTAGTTCTGTTTTAAAAATTGCTTATGGTTGCAATTTGATTATGAAGATACTTTTTTTGCTTAAATTACACAACCAAAATGACATGAGTGCCTTTATTTTTTTTGGATACAATTTTAAATGATCCATTTAAATCTTCGATGCGTTTTTGCATATTGTTCAGGCCATTACCTTTTTCAATTGTATTTTCATCAAAACCGATTCCATCATCTGAAATGGTTATTTGAATATCAGATTTCAGTCTTTCTATATCAACTATAATTGTATTGGCATTTGCATGTTTTATTGCATTATGAATAGCTTCTTGAATTACTCTATATATATTCATGCCTTCTATTGATGAAAAGGCTTTATTTTGGTCTATTTTTTCTGAAACATTAAACTGGAAGGCTAAATTTTTTGACGAAATTTTAGCCTTGTCTATATAGTTTGTGATACGTGTTTTAAGGTCTTCAAGCGATATTTCACTTTTATTCATTGCCCAAATTGTATCACGCAATTCATATATAGTTTCTGTTGTAAAACTACTAATACTGTTTAGCTTATTGTTTAATTTCTCATCCTTAATATCAAAACCATATTTTAAATTATCTATTGAGGAAATAATAAAGGTAAGCTGTGCACCAATATTATCATGCAAATCTCTTGAAATACGTAAACGTTGTTCTTGTAGCTTGTTTTGGGTTTCTATTTTAAGCAAAGCATCTCTAAGTTCGTTTTCTTTTTGGAGTTGCTTATTTTTTAATTTTTGTTGGCTTATTAGTAAATATCCTATAACGCCCAAAATTAAAGTAAAACCTATAACGCCAAAAAGCTGGTAGTTACGCTGCTGTATCAATATTTTTTGTTCTGCAAGTTCTGCTCGTTGTATCAAAATTTGCTTTTCCTTTTTTTCTGTTTCATACTTTACTTCAAGGTTTGCAATGGCTTTAGCGTTCTTCTCAGAAAAAACAGAATCTTTAATTGCAATAAACTCATCTTTGAGCCTCCTAGCGTTTTCATAATTGTCCATCATATAATAACTCTCAGAAGCGGTTAGATGTAAATCTGCCGAAACATTTTTAAGATGCGGATTATCTTTTAAAAGAACAAAACCTTTTTCTAAATATTTCAATGCCAGTTTAGGGATTCCCCGTTTGTTATATGCAGCTGCAATATTATTGTAAGCACTGATTTGACCATTAAGATTTACTTTAAAATTTTCTGGTTTATTTATTGCTTTTAAATACGTTTCAATAGCTAGGTCATATTCTTGTTTTAACTGATATGCGTTAGCTAGGTTATCTAAAATTCTATAATAATCTATTAGATTATCAGATGCTTTAGCCTGTTCAACCCCTTCTTTAAAAGTAGAAATTGCCAAATCGATACTCCCTAAATCTTTGTAGCATATTCCAATATTGTTTAGTGAAGCCACTTCATCTTTCTTAAGGCTGAATTGCCTGCGAATTTCCAGTGCTTTTTTATGATAGTCTAATGCTTTTTTGGGTTGATTTATTTCTTGATAAATAAGCCCAATATTGTTTAATCTTATTGAAGACCCTTTTAAATCATTGGTTTCCTCGCTCATTTTTAAAGATTCTATAAAATATTCAAGCGCCTCGTTGTACTCACCTCGATTCCAGTTGTACATACCAAGATTATTCACAGATTTAGATTCCAGTTCTTTAAAGCCGTATTTTCTACTATAATTTAAAGCTTTAGTAAAAAAATAACTCGCCGAATCTGATTTGCCAGTAACATCCATATAGATGCCTTTGGTGTTTGCTAGTTGTGCAATACCATATTTATTATCATTTAGCTCTGCCAAGGATAAGGCTTCCTGCAGCACTTTTTTTGCTTCTTCGGGATTATTAAAAATATATTGAAAAGCTATTTTATTATAGGCATCAAATTTTAAAGAATCATTTTTTGCACTTTTTACAGAGGTTAATAAGCTATCTATATTTTGTGAATATAGATGTTGTGTTGAAAACAAAACCAATGTAAAAAACAAAAAAAGCATCAGTAAGTTTTCCTTTTTACAGATGAACAAACGTGACGCTTTTTTAAAAAAATTGATTAATAGCATACCGAATATATAACTTATTGTGTTTTCACTTCTTTTTTTTTCGATGAGTGGCAATTAAAAAAGATTAAGCGTAATGCAAATATTACGCTTAATCATCAAACCTTAGTTTGTTATCTTATTAATTATTAAGATTGTAAGCATAAATAGTTTTGTCATTGGCTTTATAAAACAAATAACCACCAAATTCATCTACTTCATATTCTGGTTTTTTGTCTTTTAAAACGATTTCTTTATCTACTTCACCGCTATCTTTACTAACTTTTACAAGACCAACTCCATCGTCTAATTTAGTTAAAATAAACTGAGAGTTTTCAGTAGCAGAGCTTGACTTAAAGCGTGTTGAAAGATAATCAAAAGAGGCACCTGCAATGCCAGCAAACATATCTGCTGCTCTTTTGGCATCCTTACCATAATCGTTATAACTACTTAAGTCATTTACACTACCAAAAGCACTTCTGTTTGCTCCAGCTTTTGCGCTCATAGACACAGCCATAGCTGTAGATGCTACTGCAGTAATACCTCCAACAATTTTACCAAAAGTACTTCTACCTGGCGATTTATGATAAACATGGTAATTTTCGCTTCCATCAAAACCTAACGATGTCATATTTTGGCTTGAGGATAAGAAAATACCATTACTTCTTATTTCCATGTGGTTTGGATCTTCTTTTTCATCAAAATCGCATTTTGCTAAATCGCTAACTTCACCATTGCTTGCATTAACGGCTAATATTTTTCCATCTGCAGCAATTAGGTATCTGTCATTATCTTTGTCAAAGGTTGAAGCTACAGACGATGCTCTTTTGTATTTTAATGGTTTATCCCAAACCTCTTCTCCAGTTTCCAAGTTTACAATATTAGCATCTTCGCTTGTAATGTAAATAAGGCCTTGAGGCGAATGCGCCATTACCATAATGTTCTCACCAGTTTTCAAAGGTTTTTTGAATAGTGTTTTACCATCAAATGATATTTTATTGACACCTCCTTGTTGAATACCAAATAAAATACCATCATCCATAACGTAAAAATGCTGAACGTAACCTTTTGTTTTAGGTGCTTTTTCCCATAAGTCTTCTCCTGTTGAAGCACTTAAAAATGCAATTTCAGATTCGTCTTTGGTTGCAAACACGCTATTGCTTCCGCCTGAACTTTTATCACTAACAACAGCTAAACCTTGTGGCAAAATTTCAAAATTGGACACAATACCTTGTACTTTTCTATCATCTTGCCATAGCTCAGCTCCATTACTTCCAACTTTATGTATTCTTGTGTTTTTTCCGTTTGAGGTTGTTTCAAAACCATAAATTTCTTTTTCGGTTGCATCAGCAACCATCCAATTAACGCCTTTTATTTTGGTTTCCCATAAATCATCTCCAGAATGGGATTTAGCTATCAATCCTTGAGCTGTAGGAATGATTAATGAGTTTTTTAAAAGCAAAGGTGTACCAGTCACACTAAAGTCTTTGGCAATACCTACTCTTCCAGGCTTATCTAAAAAGAAACTATAATCCAGCTTGGAGGTGTTTAAATCATAAACTGCTACTTTAGGTGTCATTTTTTCAAATTTATCGCCTTCTTTTTGTATGCCACTCACGACAAGCTTATTTTGTGGTAACATCACATTGCAAGTAAAAATTTGATTCCAATTGTCGTTATCTGAATTAAAAATAACTTTACCTTGTACGTAGTCAATTACAGCTCGTTTAGTTTTAGCCAAACCAGCAAATCCAGAAGTTGTCCCTTGCGAAACCACAATATATGGTGAATTTGGGATAAAATCGGTTTCCTCTGGACTAAGCTTACCAAAATTATTGAAGGTGAACACTGGTTGGCTTTCAGTTGGTTTAATGCCTACCAAACCATCGTTTGTAGCTACCACCAAAATACCTCCAACGGTTAGTGTCATTTCATTAATTTTACTCCCTAAGTCATAATTTTGGGCAGGAGTTTCAGCTTTTTGTGCATTCAGTAAGGTTGCATTTATAATGAATGCAACCAAAACTATATGAGTTAATTTAAATAGTGATTTCATCTGTTAATATTTATTGTTTTTTTAAGGTCAGATGCAATGCTCTAAATTATAATTTCGATGAATTATAAAGATAAACCTGAGCATTTCATAATAAAATTATTGCACTTGCTTTTCTAAATTAAATGAACCTTCACTGATAGTTTTAACAGATTGGTCTCCATTTACATTTTTGCAAGTAAATTCAAAAGTTCCTTTAATGTTGTCATCTGTTTCATCAGAAATTGAAACAGTACCAGCAAGAAGATTATCATAAGGTGCTTGCCAAATTTCGGTAGTTGAGTTTTGTGGATTGTTTAAATCTACGTCAGTTTCAGAATATGACGCAGTATTAAAAATACCGACCGTTGCTCCAGTAAACTCATAAGTACCTTCGCCTTCATAACCAAATACTGACATTGAAAATGCTTTCCCATCGCTATTAGTAGCAATAATAATTAAATTGTTTCCATTATTAGCCACAGTTGCAGATGAGGAAATCTCTAAAGATTGCCATGAGCTACCATTTATTTTAGCTTTTAATGTTCCTGAGGCTGCATCACCTCCACTTCCTCCATCATCATCTTTGGAGCATGACGATAATGATACTAATGACATGGTCATTACTAATAACATAAATTGTTTTAAAGTTCTCATTTTAATTGTTTTTAGAATTAATAACATTCCAAAATTGCAACAATAAAAGACTGCAAACAATACGATGAATTGCGTATATTTTATAAAAAGAGGTTAGACAACTACGTCTTTACAAACAAGAATCAAGACTAAAAAAAGAATTTAATTAAAATGAGATTTTTGGGTGTGCAGATTGAATCTCTTTTATTTTAAGTTCCAAATTTTGAATAAAATGCTGATGTGCTTCTGAATTTGAGTTGAAGGGCTTATGTTGTAAGCCTTTTTGAATATAGTCAACAGCATCCATAATTTCTGTTGCTCCTTTAGAAATCCAAACACCTTGAAATTTCTCCCAAACATAATTTATGGCAGTTTGGTTTGGGTGAATCATATCTTCGGCATAAAAACGATAATCGCGTAGTTCGTCCATTATAATTTCATACGAAGGAAAATAGTGAAGACCTCTCGACTGCGCTCGAGGTGACATAATAGAATGAATAGCGGCAATTAAATGCGCTTTACTTTGGGTGTTTTCTATAAAACCATCTTTTAAGTGACGCACTGGAGACACTGTAAATAGAATAGATGCTTTTTTGTTAACACTTCTGATGAGCTCCACAATTGACTGCAAAGATTCTGAGATTTCATCAACAGTAATCAATTCCTTTAAGAATTTTTTCTGTGGTACTTTATGACAATTGGCTACTATAGCGTCTGTTTCTATATGCCTGTAAACCCAAGCAGTTCCTAAGGTAATTATGATGTGTGATGAGCTATTAAGTTGTTTGGCTGTTAAATCGATTTGTTTGTTCAAACCATGTAACAATTCCTCTTTTGAAGCATGACTTAACTTAGAGTGAGCATCATAACAATGCCATTGTTCATTGTGAAAAAAAATTTCTTTTTCGGTAAATTCCTTTTCGTTTATGGCATAAGTGATTAACTTTTCAATTGCTAAAGGTTGAAATAGAATACCAAATGGGTTTTGAAGATTTTGAAACTTAAAATAGTCAAGTTTGTTACCAATATTTTCTACAAAACACGAACCTAATAATAGAATGTTAGAGTTATAGTCTATTAGATTATTAGACTTGTTCTCCAAAGGTATTTTGGTTTGTAATTTCATTTAATGAGATCCTGAATCAAGTTCAGGATGACAGCTTAATTTAGATAATCTTTTGCAGCATCCAATGCCTCTTTAATACCTTTTGGATTTTTTCCTCCAGCTGTCGCAAAGAAAGGTTGTCCACCACCACCACCTTGAATATATTTACCAAGCTCTCTAACTACTTGTCCAGCATTTAGGTTTCTCTCAGCAACTAATTCTTTTGAGATATAGCAAGACAACAATGCTTTTCCATCATTTTCTGCGGCAAACAACAAAAATAAATTATTATACTCACTTCCTAGTTCGAAACATAAGTCTTTCATACCAGAAGCGTCTAAATCTAATTGCTTAGCTAAAAACTGAACACCATTAATTTCGGTGAGTTCATTTTTTAATTCTCCTTTTATGTTTTTAGCTTTATCTTTTAGCAAACTTTCAATTTGCTTTTTTAAATCGGCATTTTCTGCTTGTAGATTCTGTAATGCCTTTACTGGTTCTTTTGCATTATTAAGCAGGTCTTTCATTTCAAAATAAGCTCGGTTATTTTCAAAATAGAAATCCTTTACTGCATCATTAGTTATAGCTTCAATACGCCTTATTCCAGCGGCAACAGCTCCTTCTGATACGATTTTAAAATGCCAAATATCTGCTGTGTTATTTACATGAGTTCCACCACAAAGTTCTATGGATTTCCCAAACCTAACTGATCGAACTGTATCTCCATATTTTTCACCAAATAATGCCATTGCACCTTCAGATATGGCTTGTTCCATTGGTATATTTCGCTGTTCTTTTAAAGGCAATTTACCATCAATTCTTGCATTGACAAAGTTTTCTACATCACGAAGCTCATCAACAGTTAATTTTGAGAAATGAGAGAAATCAAAACGCAAATATTTAGAGTGCACTGCGCTACCCTTTTGTTCTACATGATTACCTAAGACTTCTCTTAAAGCTTGATGCAATAAGTGAGTTGCTGTGTGGTTACATTCTGTTCTGTAACGCTGCTTTTTATCTACACTTGCCTTAAACACTTCATTTAAGTGATCAGGAAGGTTTTTAGTAAAATGAATAATGACGTTATTCTCTTTTTTGGTATCTATAATATAAACCACATCGCCATGCACATCTTCCAAATAGCCTTTATCGCCAACTTGTCCACCACCTTCAGGATAAAAAGGTGTTAGATTAAACACCAATTGATACATGTCTCCATCTTTCTTAGAGGTTACTTTTCTGTATCGAGTTATTTTAACATTCGCTTCTAAAGCATCATAACCTATAAACTCCTGCTCTGCATCATCAACTAAAATGGTCCAATCATCTGTTGACATTTCACTAGCTGCTCTAGATCTGTTTTTTTGTTTTTGAAGCTCTGTATTAAACCCTTCTTCATCCAACTTTAATCCTTTTTCAGAAAGAATTAAAGCTGTTAAATCTATTGGAAAACCATAAGTATCATACAACTCAAAAGCTTTTTCACCAGATATGGTAACACCTTTAGCTTCTGAAACTATTCCATTTAGCAACACCAAGCCTTGATCTAAAGTTCTTAGAAAAGAAGCCTCTTCTTCTTTAATCACATTTTCTATAAGTTGTTTTTGAGCTTTAATTTCAGGAAAGGCTGTTCCCATTTTTTTACTCAACACATCCACCAATCGATAAATAAAAGGTTCTTTTTTATCTAAAAACGTAAATCCGTAACGAATGGCACGACGTAAAATCCTTCTAATCACATAACCTGCTCCTGTATTGCTTGGCAATTGACCATCTGCAATTGAAAAAGCAACTGCTCTAACGTGATCAGAAATAACTCGTATTGCTACGTCAACCTCATCATTTTTTCCGTAGTCTTTATCAGTTATGGTTTCAATTTCACGAATGATTGGTGTAAACACGTCTGTATCGTAATTTGATTGTACACCTTGTAAAACCATGCACAAACGCTCAAATCCCATTCCTGTATCTATATGCTTGTTAGGCAATATCTCAAGTGAACCGTTTGCTTTTCGGTTGTATTGCATAAAAACCAAGTTCCAGATTTCAACCACTTGAGGATGGTCTTGGTTTACTAAATCTTTACCCTCAATTTTTGCTTTTTCTTTAGCCGAACGAATATCAACATGGATTTCACTACATGGCCCACAAGGTCCTTGATCACCCATTTCCCAGAAATTGTCTTTTTTATTGCCCAGAAGGATTCTATCTTCAGGAACAAACTGCTTCCAAAGTTCAAAAGCTTCTTGGTCCATTTTCAGGTTATCTTCCTTGCTGCCTTCAAAAACAGTAACATACAAGATATCTTTATCAATACCATAAACCTCAGTCAACAATTCCCAAGCCCAAGCAATGGCTTCTTTCTTAAAATAATCACCAAAACTCCAATTGCCAAGCATTTCAAAAAGTGTGTGATGATAAGTATCATAGCCAACTTCTTCTAAATCATTGTGTTTACCGGAAACACGCAAACATTTCTGTGTATCAGCAATACGATTGTTTTTTGGTTGCGCATTCCCTAAAAAATACTCTTTAAAAGGTGCCATCCCAGAGTTTACAAACATTAACGTTGGATCATCTTTTAGAACCATTGGTGCAGAAGGCACTATGCTGTGTTTTTTACTTTCAAAAAATTCTAAAAATTTATTGCGTACGTCCTGAGATTTCATCTATGTGTGTTAAGCTTATTCTAATAAATTGTTTATTATGGCAAACAATTTTTATATTTGTGTTTCGTTCTATTTAATCCTGCAAAAATAGAATATTTTAAGATATGTCTAAAGTAAAATATTATTACGATTCTGAAACGCTTTCCTATAGAAAGATAGAGCGTAAAAAGCGAACCACCTTAAAGTACGCTGCTGTTTTTCTTTTGGCATCTGCACTTTTTGGATTCATTTTTGTTTTTATTGCAAGTCAGTACTTTGAATCTCCTAAGGAAAAAGCGCTGGTAAGAGAACTTCAGAACATGCAATTGCAGTATGAATTGCTCGACAAAAAAATGGATGAAGCGGAAGAAGTTTTAGCCAATGTTGCAGAACGTGACAACGCTATTTACAGACTTTATTTTGGAGCCAATCCGATTCCAGATGAGCAACGTAGAGCAGGTTTTGGAGGTATTAACCGCTACAAGAATCTAGAAGGTTATGATAATTCTAAACTAATTATTGAAACCAATAAACGTATAGATATCATTCAAAAACAGATTGTTGTTCAATCTAAATCTTTAGATGAAATTAAAGTCTTGGCAGAAGAAAAAGAAAAATTCCTTGCCACTATTCCAGCTATTCAACCTGTAAAAAATGAAGATTTAACACGAATGGCTTCTGGGTATGGTTATAGAACTGATCCATTTACTAAAGTGCGTAAGTTTCATTATGGTATGGATTTTACGGCTCCGCGAGGCACACCTATTTATGCAGCTGGTGATGGTGTAGTTGTACGAGCAGATGGTAGTGCAACAGGATATGGAAAGCACATTAGGATAGACCATGGATTTGGCTATGTTAGCCTTTATGCGCATCTTTATAAATACAATGTAAGATTAAACCAGAAAGTAAAACGAGGCGACCTTATTGGATTCGTTGGTAGTACAGGGCGTTCTGAAGCACCTCATTTACACTATGAGATATTTAAGGATGATGTACGCATCAACCCAATAAATTTCTATTATGGCAATTTATCTCCATCAGAATTTGCTGTGCTATTAGAAAAAGCATCATTAGAAAACCAATCACTAGATTAATGCATATAGATCTTCCAGAAAAACGATATTATGGAATTGGCGAAGTCGCTAAAGCCTTTGGTGTTAACACTTCGTTGATTCGTTTTTGGGAAAAAGAATTTGATGCATTAAAACCTAAAAAAAACGCTAAAGGCAATAGAAAATTTACTCCAGAAGATATTAAGAACCTTCAATTTATCTATCATTTGGTAAAAGAGCGTGGTTTTACTTTAGAAGGTGCCAAAATTCACCTGAAAGAAGAAAAGAAAGAAACTCTAAATAACTTTGAGATTATAAGTAAATTAGAAGGCATTAAAAACCAGCTCATTAAAATAAAGGAGCAGCTATAGAGATTTTAATGCATAAAGAACACACCTCCATTTTTATCTACTTCGCCTTTACTTCCTAAACTATTAAATTTCCAACTAAAGCTAATCATAAAATATTGCTGCAATACTGTACTTTGTGAATCTTGAATAAAGTTTTCGGTTGCTGTACGCCTTGCATTGGTATTCTGATTTAATAAATCGTATGCCTTAAGGGTTAATGTAGCATTATCTTTTAGCATACTATAAGCCAAAGTGGAGTTCCAGAACCATGCACTCTTTTGAAATCCTGGTGCTATGTTTGAGTTGTAGTTAAAACTGATATCGTTTCGCCATTCAAACTTTTTTGGTAAAAACGTTGCTGTATTAATTCCTAAGGAATGGTTTACAAATTTTTGATCTTCAAAATTGTCGATATCAAATCTAGTTGTGTTAAAAGACACTCTGTAGTTAGGCCTTAGCTCCAAGACATCCTTCCAAGTAAAGGTAATTTCTGCATTTGGAGATAATGCTGTGTTTTTTGAAGCATACTTGACATCATTATTAAAATTGATGTTTCTGCTAAAGTTAGATGACATACCAACTCGATATTTAAAGGTTCTTAAAGAATCTACTTTTACCGATTTACTAAAGGTAGCACTAGCATAGGCACTGTAGTTGCCATCTACATTGGTGTAGGTGGTTTCTCTAACAAAATCTTCATCAATGGTTGATTTAGACACTACTGCATTGCTGGTTAAGTTTCCGCCTAAATGTGCATAAAAACCTGTTCCTTTCTGAAAATCAAACGCATTAAAACCTGCATATAAGTTATGGTTATTAGACGGCTCTAAATCTGGATTACCAGTTACAATATTCAACGGATTTGACACATCTCTAAAAGGTGATAATTGCCTTACACTAGGTGTTTGATTATTTAATCTATAACCAGAATAAATTGATGATTTTGGGCTAAATCTGTAGTTGAAATTACTTCGTAATTCTACAGCTTCAAAGTTTCGTTTTAAACTTAATAATGGTCGTAAAGCGTCATCGTTTTCTAAAGTTCTAAACACATAACCACTTTCTAAACTGAAGGACCATTTTTCTTTACGCAAAGCCAATCTAACACTAGGTGTTGTGCGCATGTTAGTATTTTCAAAATCTGTACTTAATTCTGTATTAAAACTTGTGTAGTCTTGTGTTGCATCATCAAAATCATAAGTACTTCTTCTGTTATCCTGTTTGTCTGAACGATAATCGAATTTAAAATCGAGAAACAATTCTTTAGCTTTTAATGGCATTCGATAAGTCAAACTTGTGTTAAAGCTATTCGATTTATTTTCTCCATCTGTAAATTGGTCTCTTATAATAGATTCTGGTGTGTCTCCATAAACATTGGCCTCAGAAACAACAGAATCGTCAGTAGTTGTTGTATCAAATTCATTATCAATACTCAACCTTAAAAAGGCACCATTACTTCCAAATTTCTTGGTTGCGTCAATCTCATTACTAAAATTAGTACCAATAGTTTCTACATAAGATGCAACGTCAGAGTCGTTTGTTAGTACGTCCGAAATATCTCTAGTTTCTTCAAAGCTTGAGTAGGTATTTCTACTCATTGATTTTCTGAATGAAGGCTCAATATCAATTCTTAATGTAGAATCTACTTCTATTTCAAACTCTAAATTAGCACTATGGTTATCAGATTCATTATAGGTATTAGAATTGGATTCTGAAAAGAAACGAGCGTCAGGCAAAATGTTTTCACGTTGTGTAGATGTTTCGTTTTCTGAGTTGCTCCCAGAGTAAAAGTAATCAGCCGAAACTTCTAGATTTTTTCCAATCTGATCTGCATAATTTGCTCCAACATTTTTAGATGTTGTAATGCCTTGTCCTCCACCAAAGGAACGACCATCAACTGAAAACGAACCATTGCCAGACATAGACATAAAGCGACCACCACCAAACATATTTCTAATTTCGCCAAAACTAAAACCTGGCGAATTTGTATTGTTTCCACCTACTAGAAGACTAATACGTTGGTCGTTATCAAACCTATTGAACATTCCAGCAAACTCGTAGCGTTTGTCTGTTCCAGCACCTGCTGCCAAACGTCCAAAAACACCTTTATTGTTTTCTTCTTTAATGGTTAGGTTAATGGTTTTATTTTCGTTATCTCCAACTTCACCAGTAAAAGCCTCTGCTTTGGTTTTAGTGTCTGTAATTTGAACTTTTTCTATAATATCTTTAGTTAGATTTCGTGTTGTAATGGTTGGATCGTCACCAAAAAATGGTTTTCCATTTACTAATATTTTATTGACATCTTTGCCATTTACTTTTATTTTTCCTTCGTCATCGACCTCAACACCTGGAAGTTGCTTTAATAAATCTTCAACGTTTGCGTCTTTCTTGGTTTTAAAGGATTTTACATTAAACTCTAAGGTATCTGTTTTAATGGTTATTGGAGCTCTTGATTTTACTAATACTTCATCTAAGGCATTTGCATCAACCGTTAATTCAATAGGCTGAAGATTGATTTCTTCTTTATCTATTTTTATAACTTGCGAATAGGTTTGGTAACCAACAAAAGAAATGAATAGTTTTAAGCTTTCATCAGATGTTTTGTCTTCCAGAGAAAACTTTCCATCTTTATCTGAAATCGTGTAAGAAACTAGTGTACTATCCTTTACTCTTTCTAAATACACTGTAGCAGATTCCAGAGGTTCTTTCTCGCTATCTGATTGAACTGTTCCAGTAATTTTGAATTCTTTGTTCTGCGCAACTGTGAGTAATGAACACATTGTTAGGAGGATACAAAAAAGATACTTCATGTTTGATTGATGATTAGTAGTGGTTTACAAAAACGAATATACCTTAGTTTTCGTATGAATTTTCTTAAAAAAATGATAAACTTATGTGAAAAATTATTTTTTACGCATATAGACACTTACAGGCACTCCTGTAAAATTAAAATGTTCTCGTAATTTATTTTCAAGAAAACGTTTGTAAGGTTCTTTTACATACTGAGGCAAATTGCAGAAAAACGCAAATTGTGGTTGAGGCGTTGGTAACTGCATAATGTACTTTATTTTTACAAACTTGCCTTTATAAGCTGGTGGAGGATAATTCTCAATAATTGGCAATAAAACGTCATTAAGCACACTCGTTTTTATTTTTTTGCTTCTGTTTTGGTAAACTTCGACAGCAGTTTCAATGGCCTTAAAAATACGTTGCTTTGTCAATGCAGACATAAATACAATTGGTACATCTGTAAATGGTTCTATTTGCTTTCTAATATGCTTTTCAAATTCTTTGGCTGTCTTGTTATCTTTCTCAATCAAATCCCATTTATTTACCAAAATAACAATGCCTTTTCGGTTACGTTCAGCAAGCCAAAATATATTCTGTACTTGACCATCAAAACCTCTGTTAGCATCACATACCAACAAGCATACATCACAATGTTCTATTGCACGAACACTTCGCATAACAGAATAGAACTCTAAATCTTCTTTAACCTTAGCTTTTCGTCTAATTCCAGCAGTATCAACAAGGTTAAACTCAAAACCAAATCGGTTGTATTTAGTATCAATAGAATCTCTAGTAGTTCCTGCAATATCAGTTACAATGTATCTATCTTTACCAATAAGTGCATTTATAAAAGATGATTTTCCAGCATTAGGCCTTCCAACTACAGCAAAACGTGGAAGTTCAGCTTCTTCAACTTTTTCTTTTTCTGGCAAGACTTCAACCAAAGCATCTAACAAGTCTCCTGTTCCGCTTCCATTAATACTTGCAATGGTATAATAATCGCCTAAGCCAAGTGAATAAAATTCTACAGCATCTTCTGCTCGTTTATTATTGTCTACTTTATTTACAGCTAAGAATACAGGCTTTGTAACTTTTCGTAACAATTTAGCAACGTCTTCATCCATTCCAGTAACACCAGACTCAACATCAACCATAAAAATGATAGCGTCAGCTTCATCAATGGCCAATTCGACCTGCTTGTCAATTTCGGCTTCAAAAACATCATCGCTTCCTTTTACATAACCACCAGTATCAATAAGCGAAAACTCTACACCATTCCAGTCACTTTTACCATAGTGCCTATCTCTGGTAACTCCACTTACTGCATCAACAATAGCCTCTCTACGTTGTATTAAACGATTAAAGAAAGTTGATTTTCCAACATTTGGACGTCCTACTATGGCAACTATATTACTCATATCAATAAAAATTCGCTGCAAAGGTAATGTTTCCTATGTGAAAAAAAATCTTAAATTGCTGTCTTTATTTATTTTGTATGCAATTAAGTAACGAAGTTGTATTAAGACCTAGGTTTAAATTTAGTGTAAATCATGACAATGAAGACCTTTTAGTTCTTTTTGAAAACACAAGAAAAACACAATCAGAATTTATAGTTTCTAGAGTTGACGACCATGTTTTTATAAGAATACCAAAACATAAACAACATTTTTGGTCACCTCAGTTACATTTGGAAATCAACAAAAATGAAGCGGACAATAGCAGCACAATTTATGGTCTGTTTGGTCCAAACCCAACCATTTGGACGATGTTCATGTTTTTCCATTTTGTAGTTATTGGATTATTTTTTGGTTTTGGTGTTTGGGCTTACACCAATTGGTCACTAGGAAACGACTACACAATTCAGCTATTTATCTCACTTTTTATGATTGTGATTTGGTTTGCTCTTTATTTTGGTGGTAGTTTAGGAAAAAAAAGTGGCATGGCCGAAATGCATTTACTTCATCATTTTATGAGGGATACACTTAGAAGTAAAGGAATTCACTCTGAACATTAAACCTATTTTAGATTGTAACCAAAACGTTTTAGTTGATTTTGGTTACTTCTCCAATTTTTATTAACTTTTACATAAAGCTCTAAATGCACTTGTTTACCAAAGAATTGCTCTAAATCCTTTCTAGCTTCTACACCAACACGTTTTAAGGCAGACCCTTTATGACCAATGATGATTCCTTTTTGGGTTTCGCGTTCTACCATAATAACAGATCGCATTCTGATAATATTTTCTTCTTCAAAAAATTCTTCTGTTTCAACTTCAACTGCATAAGGAATTTCTTTTTTGTAGTGTATTAATATTTTCTCTCTAATGCTTTCGTTTACAAAAAATCGTTCTGGCTTGTCTGTTAATTGATCTTTTGGATAAAAAGGAGGTGATTCTGGTAGCAGTTCAATTATTCTATTAAAAACCTCTTTTACATTAAATCCTTCTAAAGCTGAAATTGGAAAAAACTCAGCATTCGGAACTTTGCTCTGCCATAAAGCGGCTTGCTCTTCTAATTGTTCCTGATTAGATGTATCTATTTTATTCAATAATAGTAAAACAGGAATTTTAGAATTGGTTATTTTATTAAAAAACGCTTCGTCTTTAAGCTCTTTTTCACCAATTTCAACCATATAAATCAAAATATCTGCATCATCAAAGGCAGATTTTACAAAATCCATCATAGAAGTTTGTAACTCGTAAGCTGGTTTAATAATTCCTGGAGTATCAGACAATACTACTTGAAAGTTATCACCATTAACAATACCTAAAATTCGGTGACGAGTTGTTTGAGCTTTTGAAGTAATGATGGATAACTTCTCGCCAACAAAGGCATTCATTAACGTTGACTTTCCAACATTTGGGTTTCCAATAATATTTACAAAACCAGCTTTGTGCATAAATTTGATTTTATGCTGCAAAGGTAATTTAATTTTTTTGATGACATTAACTATTAATTACGATGATTTAGAGGTAACTATAGCCAAAGTTGTAAATAAAACTTGAAAATTGACAGATTGTAGAATTTGATTTGATTTATTGGTCGATTAGTATATATTTATGCTTGAGATGCAAACTATTAAATCTAAACCCTACCAATCATTTGAACAAAACCAAGTCATTGACGCCATAAAAATCAATGACACTGATACACTCAAGCATTTATATACAACCAATTATTACAAAATTGAAATTTTAATTTTAAAAAACAATGGCACCAAAGAACATGCAAAAGACATTTATCAAGATGCCTTTTTGGTCTTTTGGAGAAATGTTAAACAAGACAAATTTGTGCCACAAAATGAAAATTCAATAAGTGGTTATTTATATACCATAGCTAAACATAAATGGATGGATTATTTACGTTCTAAAAATTACAAAAAAACCGTTGTGTCATCGGCTATACTTGATATTGAAGTGTCTGAAACAGATTTTGATAAAATTAATGATGACAAAATCAACGACGAACGATTACATAGTGTAATGCACGCCTTTAAAGTTTTAGGTATGCCATGTAAATCTTTATTGACAAAATTTTATTTTGAAAAAAAATCGATGAAAGACATTGCAAAAGAGTTACAATTAGATGCAGCATCAACAAGAAATAAAAAGTACAGATGCATGCAAAAACTGAGAGAATTAGCCCTAAACCTAAAGTAAAACAATGAACCCAAACACAGGTATAACACAAGAATTACTTGAATTTATTGAACGTTGCTTAAACAAAACTGCAACTTCAGAAGAACTTCAAGATTTTGAATATCGCTTAAAAAACGATCCAGAGTTCAAAACCCAAGTAACAGAAATTAAGACTTTGCTTTTTGGCATAGAGTCCCAAGCCCTAAAAGAAAAACTCGACGATTTTCATAAAGAGCTTACTGAAGAGCAAGACCAAAAAGTGGTGTCAATAAAATTTGAGCATTTTAGAAAAATTGCCGTTGCAGCCATTTTGGTAATAGCATTGGGAAGTTTATGGCTTTTTAGAGGCAATGCCAATGAGAAATTGTACGCTAAACATTTCTCTCCAGACCCTGGATTGCCAACCATGATGAGCGAAACCCAAAATTTTGAGTTCTATGATGCCATGGTAAACTATAAACAAGGCGAATACCAAACAGCCCTTGACAAATGGCAACTGTTGCTCCAAAGCAAACCACAAAACGACACCTTGAACTATTTCATTGGCGTGGCGAAAATGGCAAACAAGCAAGAGAAAAAAGCCATTGAATATCTTGAAACCGTAACCCTTTCAGAAACCTCGGTTTTCAAAAACGAAGCTTATTATTATCTTGGATTAGCCTATTTAAAGACTGATAATATTGAACTTGCAAAAAAAAACCTTACCTTTAGTTCTGTTGATAATAGCAAAAAGATTCTTTCAGAGTTAAACAACTAATAATTCATTGCTTATGAAGTGTGGTTTTTGCTATTATAAAATAGCTTTTTTTTGCTGTCTTTTCTTTTTGCCCATATCTGTATTTGCACAAAATGAGAACTTGATTAATCATAAAATAATTGATTCCTTTTTAGTGAAAGATTTGGTTAAAAAGGCCGACTCTTCATTGAAAGCCCAATTACATTATTTACAACAAAATAATTTACTGGATTCCCTTCACAAGTATCCTTATTATATTGGAAAAGTTACGATGATACAAGCCAATGCTAATCAAGGAGCAAAAGATGCAGAGTCTTTTATTGAAAAACTCAAGATAAAAACAAATAACAAACGTGTTCTTTATAAATCTCTACTAAGCTTAGCCGATTTTTATGATGAAATAGGAGAAAACTCAAAATCTTTAGAGGTTACCAAACAAGCTCTAAATGCTGTTTTAGTAATCGAAAATGCTAATCCAGAAGAAATAGGGAAAGTACTTTATAATATTGGCGCAACTTATTTAACATTAGGGAATATTAGAGAAGCAAAGTCATATTTTCTAACAGCATTAAATAATTTTGAATCGTATGATGCGACTTCCAAAAGTCAACTTTCCGATGGTTATAATGCTGCTGGAGCATCAATGTGGTTATCATCAAAACTTGATAGTGCCAAATATTATTACGAAAAAGCCATTAAAACTATTAATACTGCAAAAGGCGATAGTATTGAAAACCTGTATTTAGGTAATGTAATCAAATCCAATGTATCACTTTTAGAGTACACTCAAGGCAATTTGGCCGATGCTGTCGAAATTCAAAATGAAGTCATAAGCACATACCAAACCGTTATTAATAATTGCTTAGACGAAAACATTGTATCAAAAGCAAAACGTTATCAATCGCGAGCTATTTCAAATCTTGCTGTATTTTATAACGAGCAAGGCAACCTCAAAAAAGCGAATGAGGTTATTACTTATTCCTATAACAAATCAAAAAATATTCTAGAGCCTAACGATATCACTCATGCAAGTAGACTAATTCAAATTGGCCAATCTTATATTTCACTCAAAGAGTATGAAAAAGCTATTGAGACATTAAACCAAGCCATCAAACGATTTGATGTTTATGATTTGGAAAACCCTTATTGGAAAGCAACTGGATTACATGCTCTAGCTGAAGCTCATTTAGGGCAAGGCAATAAAGAATTAGCTAAAATTTATTACACTGAAAGCGACCAGTTATTCAAAAAAGCGTTAGGTGAAAATTTCGACGCTGAATTTCTTGGGTTTTTAAGAAACAAAGCCTTATTCCTAGCTGATCTTGGTGAAAAAGAAAATGCCTTAGAAACTGCAAAAGAAGCTTATAATTATGTAATAAAAAACGATGAGAAAACTAATTTTTCTTTAGTAAAACACCTACTTAATTTAGCTAAGGTTAATTATGTTTTAAAAGAATATGAAAGTGCACTAAGGTGGATTGAAACTGCAGAAAATTATCTAGATGAAAGATTGAAAAATGCGAATTCAAAAGCAGATTCAATTCAAATAGAATTCAATAGACCAACATTAATACTTCTTAAAACAAAATCATCTTTCGGGCTTAAAGATAACAAAGACGATACATTTATTAAAAATCAAATAGAACAATTAGATAATGCAACAAAAATACTGGAGCAACGTAAAACCACTATTTATAAAAATGAAGATATTAATCTATTGCTAGCAGAACACAAAGATATCTCAGATTTTTCAAAACAACTATCATTAAACCTATTTGAGAGAAACGGCAATCAAGTTTATTTAAACAAACTCGTAGAACAACATGAATCAACCATTTACAATAGGATCAGAACACGTTTAAATTTAAAAAACACCTTAAATTTTGCCGATGTCCCAAAGGAAGTTCTTATTCGTGAAAACACATTAAAAAAAGATATTGCCAACAGTTTAAATGAACCTTCATCTACTTTTGATTCTTTTTTGAAAGCTGAAAATTCATGGCAAATATTTTTAGACACATTGCAACAAAACTATCCTAAGTATTTTAATATGAGGTATGCTAAGATAGAAACAGATCTTAGCAATTTACAAACCAATATTCCCGAAAACACTGTAATTGTACGTTATTTTTTTATAGATAACATACTTTATGCTTTTGTAGTTTCAAAGCAAGAAAAAAATTTATTTAAACTCTCTACAACAGATGTTGTCAAGCATATTTTAGCACTTTCAGAAAATCAGTCAGACATCACAACAGTTAGCAATATGCTTCATGAGCTTTACAAAGCACTTTGGCAGCCCCTAGAATCAAAAATAAAGACTGAAAAAATCATTATTATCCCTGATGGCGAACTCTTTAATTTAAGTTTTGAAACTTTAACACCAACAAAAATAAAATCCTTTAATGAACTGTCAACAAAAAGTTTATTGGCAACTCATAATATTTCATATAACTATAGCTTATTGTTACTTGACAAGAACAGAAAACCTATAGAGTATGAAGAAAATTTTGTTGCTTTTGCACCAGAATTCAACAATAAAATGAAAGAAGATTATAGCCTTTCAATAAAAGATTCAATTAATTTAGACAAAACCTATTTAAACTTATTGCCTCAGCCTTTTAGCGTAACTTTAGTTAAAGACTATTCCAAATTATTTAATGGAACTTCATTTATAAATGAAAAAGCTTCAAAGCAAGTTTTTACTAAAGAAGCAAACGAGCATAAGATTATCCATATTGGAACTCATGCTGAATCCAACAACATATCACCAGAATTATCGCGATTAATTTTTGCCAAAGACAATAGTGATAAAAACAACTCGCTCTACACCTACGAAATTTATAACCAGAATCTTAATTCTAACCTTGCCATATTAACAGCTTGCGAAACAGGAAAACCAACGTATCAGTCTGGTGAAGGAATGATCTCATTGGCACATGCTTTTAATTATGCAGGAAGCGAAAGCATATTAACAAGTCTCTGGAAAATTGACGAGCAATCCAGTACAAAAATCATTGAATCTTTTTACAATTATTTATCCAAAGGGTTGCCAAAAGACAAAGCTCTAAAAAAAGCGAAATTGGATTATATATCTACTGCTGAAGGGCGAACTATAAATCCACAATATTGGGCTGGTTTGGTTTTAATTGGTGACACAGCTCCTATTGATATTTCTACGACGCAATCTTTTTGGTTACCTCTTTTAGCTGTGCTTTCCATTTTAGTTTTAGTTTTTGTTTACTTACGCAACAGAAAAATCACTAAAAAACAAGAGATGCTATAACTAGCATCTCTTTTTCCCAAAAAAATAATTGATTATCCTAACTATCAATTTATTATTACTAATTTTTTTGGTTACTAAACTCTCTTACAAAAGGGAGTTAAGCTTCTTTGTTATAAAACTCCTTTATTAATTTGAAATAACTAACCTTTTTACTATAAATCCTATTTCCGAATTTATTTTTACAAAATAAACTCCATTTGAGTAATTTTTTGTCTCAATGGTTCTATCTGAAATATTATTACTCAAATCTATTTTTTCGATGAAGCTTCCCTTTATATCAACAATTTCAGCACTAACCAATTTTACATTAGTGTTGTTTTTAACAGTGAATTTATATGCTGCTGGGTTTGGAAATAAAACAATGCTATTTTCAGAAAATTCTATATTTTCAATGCTTAACGTGTCTTCAACAGTGACTTTAAAAGTACATAATGCAGAATTTCCCGAATCATCTGTAACCTCAACCGTAATTGTATGCTCGCCAATTCCTAAAACAGTTCCAGCAACAGGTAATTGAACACGATCTAAATCACTGTCACAATTATCAGACGACACAACATCTCCTTCCTGAAAATAATTAGGGACTGTATAGTTTCCTCCTGGTGCACTAACTGTAAAATCTGTTGGACAAATAATTTCAGGAGAAGTGTTATCAGATAATGTAACCGTTGCAGTCGCTGATGCACTGTTGCCGCTTTGGTCGGTTACAGTAAGTTCCACTGTGTTATCACCTAAATCTGAACAAGTAAAATCTGTGATGTCCAAACTCATGCTGGATATTGAACAGTTGTCTGTTGAGCCATTGTCTATCTGACCTGCTGTAACCGTTGCGTTTCCTGAAGTATCCAAATGTACTGTAAGATTTTGCGTTATCACTATTGGATTTATGGTATCCTCGACTGTAACCGTTGCAGTCGCTGATGCACTGTTACCACTTTGGTCTGTAACTGTGAGCTCTACTGTATTGTCTCCCAAGTCTGCACATGTAAAATCTGTGATGTCCAAACTCATGCTGGATATTGAACAGTTGTCTGTTGAGCCATTATCTATCTGACCTGCTGTAACCGTTGCGTTTCCTGAAGCATCCAACTGTGCTGTAATATTTTGTATTGTTACTGTTGGGCTTATGGAATCTTCAACCGTAACGGTTGCATCTGCACTTGCGGAGTTTCCTACTTCGTCTGTAACAGTTAGGCTTACAGTATTGTCGCCTAAATCTGCACACGTGAATGTAGTTACATCTAAACTCAAATTTGCAATAGAACAGTTGTCAGTAGAGCCATTGTCAATATCACCAGTAGTGATGGAGGCATTTCCAGATCCATCCAACTGAACTGTGACATCTTGAACAACCACTGTTGGAGTTATGTTGTCCTCGACAGTAACCGTTGCACTTGCAGTAGCGCTGTTACCACTTTGGTCAGTAACTGTGAGCTCTACTGTATTGTCTCCCAAGTCTGCACATGTAAAATCTGTAATGTCTAAACTAAAACTTGAAATTGAACAGTTATCACTTGAACCGTTGTCAACCTGACCTGTGGTAATGGAAGCATTCCCTGAAGCATCCAACTGAACTGTAATATTTTGTGTTGTCACTGTTGGGCTTATGGAATCTTCAACCGTAACGGTTGCATCTGCACTTGCGGAGTTTCCTACTTCGTCTGTAACAGTTAGGCTTACAGTATTATTGCCTAAATCTGCACAAGTGAAATCAGTGATATCCAAAGCAAAAATCAAGTTTTCCTGAAGCGTACAATTGTCTACAGAACCATTATCTATTTGGTCTGCTGTTATGGAGGCATTCCCTGTAGCATCGAGTTGAACTATTATGTTTTGTGTCACAACGGTTGGTGGTTCAATATCCAACTTATCAGAAATAGTCAATAAAACCGAGTTATCTCCAGGGTAAGTAATATCAAACGTATATTGCTTTCCTTCATAAACCGCAATTACTGGAGATGTTAGATTTTTTGTTGTAATAGTTCCTGTCGTTGAAGCAACTGTAAAAGCATCTCCAATATTTGCCTCAAATCCCATTGCTATATTAACGCTACCATCAAAGATGACGTTAGTTCCAGTAATAGCTAATAAATCATATTCTGTACCTTGAGTCAATCCTTCTAGCTCCAAGTCTAAGACAGAAGTAGACGATGATTTAAAATCACCCAAAACCGTTAAAATACCTGGAGAAGCTCCAGGTGCGAATGTGCCATCATTAGTAAAATTGGCAGCTGTTGGTAAATCTATAGTCGCAATTCCTTTTACAATACCATCTACAGTATTCGTAAAACCTAAACTTCCTATAAACTCAATTTCACCAGACTGAACATCTATTGTCCCTGAATTTGTAGTTGGAGGGTAAATATAAGTTATGCCAGCTATATTGGTTTTTGTTAACAATCCAGCATTAGAAAAACTAAAAGTCCCTCCTCCTGAATAAGAAATGGATGCATTATCCTGAAAATCCACAACACCTGACAAAGCATTGTTGAGCGTAGAGTCTCCATAAAGATATAAAAAGCCTGTAGATTGAAAATTAATAACGCCTTCATTGTTCAAAACCGTTGTACCATTAATAATTTTTGAGCTTGTTGTTTGCATGTTGATCGTACTACTATTGGTCAATGTACCATCAC
>JAGQYS010000034.1 GCA_020435965.1 Flavobacteriaceae bacterium
AGACACGCTAGACTTAGGATCTAGTGCCGCGAGGTGTGGGAGTTCGAGTCTCCCCGCCTGTACTTAATTAAAAAAGCTAACCCTTTTGGGTTGGCTTTTTTAATTTCCAAAAATCTTTCTTATATTATTATTTGTTATAAATTACAATGTATAACGACTAACCTTAATTAATCTCTAGATTTGTATAAACCCTTTAGATATCGTGAATGACATTAATGAAAATATAGAGTCTCCTTTTGAACTTAAAATAAGCTTTGACAAGTTGTTAAAACATTATGAAGCTCTAGCAGACAGTGAGGATGAGTTTATTGCAGCAAAGGCAAAGCGTGTTTTAAAGACAGCTAAATCTTTCCCAGAATTACGTGACGGTTTTAGCAATCCGAAAATCTTAAAAGAAAGAGAAAAAGAAATAAGCGTTATTCTTCAAGATTCGTTTAGTCCTATATTAACAAAAAATGAGATAAAAACTGCAACTGTACCATTATATAATTTAATTTTCAACTCTTCTGAGCGCTTTAAAAATATCATAAAAGCAGCTGGTGATGATTTTGAATTAAAGATTAAAAACATGGCAGAAGATGATACCTATATTATGGCATGTACTATTATTTTGGCTTTTTGCTATGGTTATAATTTGAATTTCAGGCGTCCATTTTATTACAAAATACCAGATGCAAATGGTATTATGCGTTATTATAAAATAATGTATAATGCAGATTTTACTGAAATAAAGCCAAAAAAGAATGCTCCAAAAATCACTCAAGAAGACTATGAAATGTTGCTTGATAATTTTGATAATCTTGAGCTTTGGAAAGAAAAATTCCCACCATTTAGTTATACGTTAAGAGGATTTGTAATCTCAAATATGTTTGATGTTACAGATGATCAATCCATTTCCAATATAAAATCATCATTAATTGGAGTTGAAAAACGAAAAGATGAAACCTTCATACATAAGTTTCATGATGTTTTTCAATCGCTTCTTGGTATAAAGGATATTAAAGTAGGGTTTTCTATATATAATAAAGAATCAGATACATTTGAACGAGTTCATGGTATAGGTATGCATAGCTATCTGCTTAATGATATGGAAACTTCAAAGTGTGCAGATGCATTGTGTAATTGGTCCTATAACAAGCTGTTGCGTGAAAAAAAGTATTTTTCAGTGTCTGATGTTGATAGAATGTTCAAGAAATCTAAAGGGAAGGCACCACATATTAAAACCTTATACGAACAAGGTTTTAAAAGTGCCATATTTGCGCCAATTGCAAATGATTCTGGCTTAATGGGAATTTTAGAAATAGTTTCAGAAAAACCAAAAGTTCTAAACAGTATAAGAGCCAATAAGCTGGAAGATGTCATGCCTTTTATTGTTTCAGCAGTTGAACGTTCAAAACATGACGAAGAGAATTTAATTGAAGCCATAATACAGCAAGAATGCACCTCTATTCACCAAAGTGTATCATGGAAATTCAGAAGCGCTGCAAGACAATTTTTAATTGATAAGCAACGATTCGGAGCTAATGCAACATTCAAAAAAATAAGCTTTGAGAAAGTCTATCCTTTATTTGGACAAATTGACGTTAAAGGATCTTCTGACTCTAGAAATAATGCCACTCAAAAAGATTTGATATTGCAATTATTACTCTCTGAAAAGATTTTTGAAAAACTTCCAAAAGAGGAGCAATTGCTAATTTATGAGCAAATGAAATTTCAAATAAAATCATACTCTAAAGAAATTAAGGCAGGTTTTAAGGTTGATAGTGAACAGCAAATTTCAAGCTTTTTTAAGAGCGAAATAGAACCACTATTTAGATTTCTTCAAAAGAAAAACAAATCTGTTAAAGATGATATTGATGACTACTTCAGTAAAATAGATGAAGACTTAGGAGTCATTTATTATTACAGAAAAAACTATGATGAAACTATAGCTTTAATCAATAAAAAGATGTCCAGTCTTTTAGATGAAAAACAAGTTGAAGCACAACAAATGTATCCTCATTTTTTTGAACGTTACAAAACGGATGGTGTGGAGCACAATATGTATATAGGCGAATCCATCACTAAAGAAGATAGCTTTAATATAGTTTACCTTTATAACCTTCGATTATGGCAATTGCAAGTTATGTGCGAAATGGAAAGGGAATTTTATAACAACCAAAACGAGTATCCATTATCACTCGATGTTGCCTCAATGATTTTAGTGTTCAATCAGCCTTTATCGATTCGTTTTAGAATGGATGAAAAACGATTTGATGTAGATGGTACTTATAACGCAAGATACGAGGTTGTTAAAAAAAGAGTGGATAAAGCTTACATAAAAGGTACAGAAGAACGTGTAACACAATCTGGCAAAATGACCATAGTGTACTCTCAAAAAGAAGATGAAACAGAATACCTAAGATATGTGAACTTCTTACAATCAAAATCTATACTCGATGAAGATATCGAAATTTTAGAGTTGCAAGATCTACAAGGTGTTACAGGATTAAAAGCAATTAGAGTTAGTGTACTTTATCACAAAAAAGATGATGATAAAGCGTTTTACACGTACAACGATTTAATAAAAGAAATTAAAGCCTAAAACAACAGGGCTTTGTAAATATCAGAACCATTCAATTGCTGCTCACTAGCTGAGTTTATCAAATAACTTGTTTCTTTTTTTTCTGGAATGATATCCTGAATATCAACTTTAGCTTCTGGGCTGGTCTTTACAGCAACTGCAAAAGCAATAACAGAAATGATGATTCCTATCATGAAAATAGTGTAAGTGATTCTTAAAATTCTGTATTTGCGCTCCAACACTTTACCAAGAAAATAGAGATCCTTTGTTAGCGAATTATACACATAATCTTTATCTTTTAATAGCTCGCTAATAGCCCATTCAAATTCTTCTAATTTCATTTTATGAAAATTCCCAAAAAAAGTAAGGTTCACATTTTTGTTAATGACGTCTTCCTTGGTAAATTCTCCACTGGTAACATTTGGTCTCGTTGCAATAATTGATAAAATCATTGAAATAACACTTGATAATGTGAAAATAGCTGTTGGATACACCAAATATGGATTAGTATCTAACTTTGAAATGAGGTTTGCCAAAACCAACGAGATAATAATAGCATTTACAGAAAGCAAGATATTTGCTTTGGTATCAGCTATATCACTCAACTTTATATGGTTTCTCAATGCGGTTCTATAAAACGTCTGTATACCACGTTCTGGGCTTTCATCTTTATATTGCGCTTTGTATTTGGCTTTTAGTTCTTCGGTTTTTAGTTTTAGTTCCTGCTTCTTTTTGGTTTTTATGAGTTTTGATAGGTTTTTTTCTTTTCTAGGCTGCCAGTTTTTTAACGCAAAATCTGTATAGAATTCGTGCTTTTTTGAAAGCACCTTAATATTTTCGTCGAGCCATTCTCTTGGTGAATAGTTTTTAATGCCTTGTATCTCCAACTCTTTCCTTAAAAATTCACTAGCTTCATTAAAGTATTTTTTTCCGAAGTGAGAAGAGTCGGCATCTCTTATTATTTTCCCTAAATCAGAATTTGGTGAATCTTTGAATTTTGTAGCCATAATGCATTTGCTTACAGCCTCTATTGTTTTGTTGTCAACATCGTTATCATTCAAAAAAGCAGTGGCTATTTTTACACTTTCTTCTTCATGCCCATCTCTTGTTTTTGTATAACCAGTATCATGAAATAACACTGCAAGCTCTAAAACTTCAGCATCAGACTTACTAACCTTTGAGTTGTCAATAATTTCCCTTAAGCTTCGCAGTACACGTTCTGTATGAGTGAAATTATGATATAGAAAAGTCTGATCAAGGTTTTCTTTAAAAAGATCAAAGACAAATTTCTCAGCTTTTTCAATTAATTTTGACATATAATAATATTGAGATTGTAGAATTACAAAATACTAAAAAAATATCGAAATATATCGAATATGTTAAATAGTCATAATTGTAATGGAATATAGAATATAACGACTATTTTATACCATAATATGGAGCATCAAAATTATTAACTATTAAAGGAAGGGATGATATGCTTACTTGGAAAGATGTTATTGCCTATGCAGTAAATGGAAACCCAAAACCAGACAAACGAGTTGAAAAAACCGAAGCAGAATGGAAACAACTTCTATCTTCAGAACAATTTAGGATAACACGTAAAAAGGGAACCGAAGCACCAGGTACAGGAGCCTTGTGTAGTGTTTATGATGAAGGTCAATACAACTGTGCTTGCTGTAATGCACCTTTGTTTGACTCAACCATAAAGTTTGAATCAAAATCAGGATGGCCGAGTTTTACACAACCCATTAAAGAAAATGCCATTAAGTATGAAAAAGATTCAAGTTTTGGCATGGTAAGAGTTGAGGTAATGTGTAATACGTGTGATGCACATTTAGGGCATGTTTTTCCAGATGGACCCGAACCAAGCGGATTGCGTTATTGCATAAATTCAGAATCTATGGTTATGGACAAAGTAGAGGAGTCTAAATAATGGAAAATAAAAGAATAGAACTTATGACTGTTGGAGGAGGCTGTTTTTGGTGCACTGAAGCAGTATTTCAAGCTGTAAAAGGGGTTGAAAAGGTGGTTTCTGGTTATTCGGGTGGGAATGCACCTGGTAAACCAACTTACAGAGAAATATGCTCTGGTTTAACAGGCCATGCAGAAGTGGTTCAGGTCACTTTTGATGCCAATGTTATGTCATATAAAGATTTGCTCACCATTTTTATGACCACTCACGACCCAACAACACTCAATCGTCAAGGTGCTGATGTAGGTACACAATATCGTTCTGTGATTTATTACCATAATGATCATCAAAAAGAAATAGCACAACAGGTTATTGGCAATCTTTCAGAATATTTTGACAAACCAATAGTAACGGAAATTAGTCCGCTGGATATATTTTACGAAGCTGAAGAATATCACCAAGACTACTATGCAAATAATCAATCGCAAGGCTATTGTAGTTTTGTCATAACACCAAAACTGGCTAAATTACGACGAATGCACGCAGAAAAACTCAAGGATAATTCATAAACATTATCCTTATTAAAAGGAAAAATAGCTAAATGACATTTCTAATAAGAACACTCACACTCATTATAATCATAGTATTTTTTAATGCTTGTGCGACTTATGAAGCTCAGTATGCTAATGATGAGGTAAAACAAAATCAATTTCCAAATAAAGAAATAGATAAAACTTTTTATTTAGTTGGTGATGCAGGATTATCTCCTCAAAATGGACTTTCAGATGGTTTAAAAGCATTTCAAGATTATATTTCAGATAAAAAAACTAAAGGAGACTATACCATTTTTCTTGGAGATAATATTTATCCAGCAGGATTGCCAGATAAAGATGAGAAAGGAAGAGAAAGTGCTGAAAATGGTTTGAATGCCCAAATAAAATCGGTTAAAGAGTTTAAAGGGAAAACGATATTTATTCCTGGAAATCACGATTGGTACTCAAACGGAATAAAAGGCTTAAAGCGTGAAGAAAAATATATTGAAGATGCGTTAGGGAAAAACACTTTTTTACCAGAAAATGGTTGTCCACTTGAAAGTATAGATGTAAGCGAAACAATTCAGCTTATAATAATTGATACACAATGGTATTTAGAAAACTGGAATCACAATCCAACAATAAACGATGATTGCGAAATAAAAACAAGAGAACGCTTATTTGAAGAAATAGAAGGCGAACTTAAAAAAGCGCAAAATAAAACAGTAGTATTTGCAATGCATCATCCAATGTTCACTAATGGAGTTCATGGTGGTTATTTTGCTGCCGAAAAGCATTTGTTCCCAACACAGAGTAAAATTCCTGTGCCAATTTTTGCGTCATTGCTCACTCAAGTAAGAACACAAGGAGGTGTTTCTATCCAAGATCGTTATAACGAGCGTTACCACAAGTTAATGAGCAGACTAGAAACCATGACTTTAGATGCAGACAATGTTGTATTTGTTTCTGGTCATGAACACACATTACAATACATAGAAAATGAATCGATAAAACAAATAGTTTCTGGTTCAGGTTCAAAAGAATCTGCTGTTTCGTTAGGTGAAAATGGACAATTCTCTTATGGCAAACAAGGATTTGCCGAATTGACAATTTTTAAAGATGGCAGCAGTTGGGTTAAAATTCATGGTATCGAAAATGGAAAAGCAAAAGTGTTATTTCAAAAAGAAATTTTTAAACCAAGAACCATTTTTGATGCTTCAAAATTCCCTAAAAGCTTTCCGCAAGAAATCGAAGCGTCTATTTACACAAAAGAAGAAACAGACAAAACAGGTTTTTTCGAGTCGGTTTGGGGAGATCATTACAGAGATGTTTATAGTACAAAAATTAAAGCTAAAGTAACAACTTTAGATACACTTTATGGTGGATTGGAAGTTGTTAGAAAAGGTGGAGGACATCAAACACGCTCGTTGCGTTTAAAAACTAAAGATGGTAGGGAGTTAAATATGAGAGCACTCAAAAAAAGTGCGACACAATATCTTCAAACAGTTCTTTTTAAAGATACTTATATACAGGATGAATTTGAAAAAACTGCAATTGAAAGTCTTATTTTAGATTTTTATACAGCAGCGCATCCTTATGCTTTTTCAGTAGTTCCAGACTTGTCAAATGCAGCAGAGATTTATCATACAAACCCAAAATTATTTTTTATTCCAAAACATGAAAGTTTAGGAGAGTATAATGAAGAATATGGTGATGAATTATATATGATTGAAGAACGACCAGAAGATAATTATACAGATGAGCGCAACTTTGGTTATGCAGATGATATTGAAAGTACACACGATATTATTGAAAAAGTCCGTGAAGATGAAAAGTATAAAATTGATGAAAATGCCTTTGTAAGAGCGCGACTTTTTGATATGCTTATTGGCGATTGGGACAGACATCAAGACCAATGGCGTTGGGCACAATTTAATATGGAAAATGGCGACAAATACTATAGGCCAATTCCTAGAGATAGAGATCAGGTGTTTTCAAATTTCGATGGCGCTTTGTTAGATGTAATGAAAATTATTTCGGGTTCTACAAAACAACTCCAGGTATATGACGAAGAACTAAAAGATATTGAGTGGATGAATAGCGCAGGAATTAAACTCGACAGAGTCTTAATTCAAAAAGCAGATAAAGAAAAATGGATAGAGCAAGCCAAGTTTTTGCAAGAACATATTACAGATGAAGTGATTGATTTGGCATTTTCTAAAGTACCTGAAGAGGTTCAAGATGAAACATTAGAAGACATCAAAAAGAAACTTAAAGGAAGAAGAGGTAATCTGCAAGACATTGCCACACGCTATTATAATTATTTAAATGAATTAGTAATCCTTACAGGTACTGATAAAGATGATTATATTGAAGTGACACGAGTAGGAGACAAAGAAACACATATTAAAATTTCTAGAATTATTGGAGGCGAAAAAGGAGAAGTTTTAGTTGATAAAACATTTAATAGAGATATCACGAAAGAGATTTGGATTTACGGTCTTGACGATAAAGATGTTTTTGAAGTGAGCGGAAAAGCAAATAATTTAATATTTACAAGACTTATTGGAGGTCAAGAGAATGACACATATATTATTAAAAACGGAAGACGAATAAAAGTCTATGACCATAAATCTAAAAAGAACACAATTCAAGAAAATAAAGGAGGCCAAATTAAATTTACCGATGTATACAATTTAAACCTTTTCGATTTCAATAAAAACATTGTAAAAACATCAACTATTACACCAAGTATGGGATATAATCCAGACGATGGTTTTCAATTAGGTGTGTCGTTTATGAAAACAGTTAAAGGCTTTCAACGCAATCCATTTTCGCAGCAACATCGTTTTAAAGGCGGTTATTTTTTTGCGACTAATGGGTTTGCACTTAATTATGATGGTGAATTTGCTAATATTTTTCAGGATTGGAATTTACATGTTGCTGGTACATTTACTTCAGAAAATTTTACGAATAACTTTTTTGGCTATGGTAACGAAACTGTAAATAATGATGAGGAGTTAGATTTAGATTATAATAGGGTTAAAACAGGAATTTACGCTGCAAAAATCGGAATCATAAAAAAAGGAAGTTTTGGTAGCGATTATGGATTTAGAACCATTTTTGAAGGCATTGAAATAGAAGAAACTCCTGATCGTTTTATCTCTGAATTTGCTCCTGAAATTAATACAGAATTTTATAAAAGACGCTTTTTTGGAGGTTTAGAAGCTCAATATAATTATAAAAGTTTTGACAATGCCATAAACCCAACAAGAGGTATGACTTTTATGCTAAACGCTGGAGGGAAAACAGAATTTAAAGACACAAAAAACACGTATGGCTTTATAAACTCTGACCTTGGTTTTTACAACGCATTGACTAAAGACAGAAACCTAGTATTAAAAACTGACTTGAGAACTCAAATACGAATTGGTGACGAACTTGTGTTTTATCAAGCATCAAATATTGGAGGAAATAATGGGTTAAGAGGTTATAGAACCGAACGATTTACAGGTAAAAACTCATTGGTAGGAAGTGCAGATGTTAGGTATAGCTTCCCTTCATTCAAAACCAATATTTTGCCATTGCAAATTGGGATTTTTGGTGGAGCAGATATTGGTAGGGTATGGTTAAAAAATGAAGACTCTGAAAAATGGCACAACGATTATGGTGGCGGATTTTGGGTTACTGCAGCCGAAAGTTTATCAGGAACTTTCAACTTCTTTAATAGCACTGAAGGGTTCAGATTTTCATTTGGATTTGGATTGAATTTTTAATTCAATTTAAAACTATAAATATTACTTCCTAACTTACTATCACTTTCATCAGTGATTAAAGCAGTAGAACTATCCTTAAAACAAATGCCTTCTTTTTGAGAGTCGTGATCAAATTTCAATTCTTCTATAGTACCTTTAAAAAAATTATCACCTTTAAAATTGGTTATTTTCCAAAGTTTATCGTGGTTTAATAGCACTATAGTTTTTTCATCATCACTCACATCAGCAGAGGTTATTTTGTGATGCTTTCCTGCTAGATTAAAGTCAGTAACCAATTCTGCTGTATGCTTACCAATTTGGTTAGGGACTTTAATAAGTTTACTGGTTTTATTCTCTTTGCTAAAAACATAGAAATAACCTTTAAAAAGGAAAAAAGCTTCAAAATCTTCTGATTTCATATCTTTTGGAAGCAAAAAGTTTATTTTATCAGCAATTACGCTAGCTTTATCTATATCAGAATTAGCAATCTTGTAAATCGTAAAATCATCTCTGTTTTTGCTGTTGTTACCAAAATCACCAATATATAAATTGCCTAAATCATCTGAAGTTAAATCTTCCCAATCTATATTGCTTGCATTGCTAACATCAATATCTTTTATAATTTTCCCTTGAGTATTTAAACCATAAATATTGTTTTTGTTTCCTGCATCTTCAATAACCCAAATCAAATCAGAATTAGGTATTGTTTCAGTCGCTGAAACTTCTTTTAGGGTTGATGGTAAATCTGCAATTACAGTCAATTTTCCTGTATCGCAAGAAGATAAAAATAGAGTGATAAAAATGAATTGTTGAATTTGAAACATCATAAAATTTTAGGTTAAAAACCAATATAACGACTTTAATACTGAATTTGAAATTTAAAATCTTAAACTATTTATAAAATAAGTAGAAAGCAACCAATGATTTTAATAGTTTTGAAATTATAAAAGTGAAAAACATGACGACAATTAACGACCTATTAAATCTTCTTACGTTAGATAAAATAGGTGAGAACGAATTTAATGGAATAAGCAAAACTGTTGGTAGCCCAAATGTATTTGGTGGTCAGGTGTTAGCACAAGCCATTAATGCAGCAAGCAGGACAATTACCAACAATCGTGTTTTACATTCGATGCACTCCTATTTTCTAGAAGCAGGAAATTTAGAGATTCCTATTACTTATAATGTGAGTATTGTAAGAGATGGAGGGAGTTTTTCGGTTCGTCGTGTAACTGCACATCAAGGAGAAACAACAATTTTTATTTTGTCTGCCTCTTTTCATAAAAAAGAAGAAGGTTATAACCATCAAATTGAAATGCCAAAAAGCATAAAGCAACCTGAAGAATTGTTAAGTTGGACAGATATGTTGCATCAATTTGGCGAAGCTATTCCACCAAGAACTAAAGGTTTTATGGAGATTGAGCGACCTGTAGAGTTTAAACCTGTAGAGGTTGTAAATCCATTTAATAAAGAAGATTTGCCGCCTTTCACAAACGTATGGTTTAAGTTAAAAGGTGATGTTTCAAATTTAGATTTGGCTTCAAAACAGCAAATACTCACTTATATTTCCGATTATAATATTTTGGCTGCTGCAATGAATCGTCATGCAAGCAAAGCTCATTGGGGAAATACCCAAACAGCAAGTTTAGACCACTCTATGTGGTATTTTAGGGACTTCAATTTTGATGATTGGTTGCTGTATTCTATTGAGTCTCCAAACACTTCTAACGCAAGAGGGTTTGCTAAAGGAAATATATTTTCAAGAGATGGAAAACTTATTGCTTCTGTTGCTCAAGAAGGCTTAATGCGACCAAAAGGATGAAGCACTCGTGTTTAAATATAGGACATCGAGGTGCAAAAGGCTACATTGCCGAAAACACTATTGAATCTATTCAAAAAGCATTAGATTTTGGAGTTGATGGCATTGAACTTGATGTGCATTTATGCGCTTCTGGTGAATTGGTTGTGTTTCATGATTTTACGTTAGATAGAATGACTAATGGAACTGGAGAAGTTAGTAAATTATCATTATCTGAACTGAAACAACTCAAAATAAATAATCAATTCACTATTCCTACTTTAGAAGAAATCTTGGATATTATTGACAAAAAATGCCTTTTAAATATCGAATTAAAAGGAAAAAATACAGCTTCAAAAGCATGCGAAGTAGTTCAGAAATATATAAAAACAAAAGGATGGAGCTATCAAGATTTTATAGTGTCTAGCTTTCAGCATCATGAGCTTGAAGACGTTTTTGAAATTGATAAACAAATTCCTCTAGGAGTGTTATCTAAAGCAAGTGTAGATGAAGCTATTGAATTTGCTCAAACCATAAATGCAGTTGCAATTCATCCCAATTATGCCTTGTTAACTTCCGAAAATGTAAACAGAGCACAAACAAAAGGCTATAAAGTATATACTTGGACTGTTAATGATGACGATACTATTAAACGTATGAAAAGCTATAAGGTTGACGGAATAATTTCTGATGTACCAGATAGATTATGATAAAAAAAGACGTCATCATTGTTGGAGGTGGAGCAGCAGGTTTTTTTGCAGCAATTAATATTGCAGAGCAAAACCCGAAGTTAAAAGTCGCTATTCTTGAGCGTGGAAAAGAAGGCTTACAAAAAGTTAGAATTTCTGGAGGAGGTCGATGTAATGTAACTCATGCCGAGTTTGTACCTTCGGAATTAGTACTTAATTATCCAAGAGGTGAAAAAGAATTATTAGGACCTTTTCATCAGTTTATGACTGGAGATACTATTGATTGGTTTCAAAAACGAGGTGTCGAACTCAAAATTGAAGACGATGGACGTATGTTTCCAATTACAGATTCTTCAAAAACAATTATCGATTGTTTTTTAAACGAAGCCAAAAAACAAAAAGTTGAGGTGTTGTATAACCATGTAGTAAAATCTATAAATATTGTCACTTCGAGCGCAGTCGAGAAGCCTCACAAGATTAATATTAATAAGTATTTTCAAATTGGAACATCACAAGGCGACTTTATTTCTGAAAAACTACTCATAGCTACAGGAAGCAACCCAAAAATATGGAGCCTTCTTGAAGATTTAGGTCATAGCATTTCGCAACCTGTTCCATCACTGTTTACGTTTGATATTAAAGACGAGCGTATTAAAGATATTCCTGGAGTTGTAGCACAACATGTTGAGGTTAAAGTGTTAGGAACTGATTTGGTTTCTGAAGGTCCATTGTTAATTACACACGTTGGAATGAGTGCGCCTTCAATTTTAAAACTGTCTGCTTTTGGCGCTATTGAATTGGCAAAACACCATTATAAATTCCAGATTGAAGTTAATTTTATCAGACAATCGTTTGAAGATTGTCTGAATATGTTAAAAGAATTAAAGCACGAGTTAGCAAAGAAAACAGTTTATAAATCCACACAATTTAACTTGCCAAAACGCTTGTGGCATAAACTGGTTTTAGCGTCCAATATGAATCAAGACACACGTTGGGCAGATTTGAACAAAAGCCAATTAGAAGATTTAGCTTCACAACTTACTCAAGCTGTTTTTAAAGTAGACGGAAAAAGCACCTTTAAAGAAGAATTTGTGACTGCTGGAGGTATCGATTTAAAAGAAATCAATTTTAAAACCTTTGAAAGTAAGTTGCATAACAATTTGTATTTTGCAGGAGAAGTTATTAATGTAGATGCAGTTACAGGAGGCTTTAATTTTCAGAATGCTTGGACAGGAGCTTATATTGCAGCTAAATCAATTTCAGAGTAATTTCCCCTCTAAAAAGAGGGGATTAAGGGGTGTGTTTTACTAATTTTGTCATAAATGAAAATTTATTATAATCCAAAACTCAAAGAATTAGCTAGACAGCTTAGAAATAATTCTACTAAAGCTGAAATAAAACTTTGGACATTTTTAAGAAGAAATCAGATGTATGGCTATGATTTTCATAGGCAAAAACCAATTGATCAATATATTGTTGATTTTTTCTGTAATAAACTACAGCTTGCAATTGAGTGTGATGGATATTCGCATGAGATATTAGAAGTATATGAAAAGGATCTGAAAAAGACCATACGATTAAAAGATTTAGGAATTCACGTTTTACGTTTTTCAGATTATCAAATCATGAATGATATAGAAAATGTATTAAGGTTTATTGAAGATTATATTCTTAAATTTGAAGAAAACAATAATACACCTCCCTCAATCCCTCCTTGTTAGGAGGGAAGCTAAATGATGAATACATACATAGCGCTTTTAAAAGGCATTAATGTTGGTGGACACAAAAAAGTGCCAATGGCAGAGTTACGTGAATTGTTATCTAAATCTGGATTTGAAAATGTACAAACCTATATTCAGAGTGGCAATGTTATTTTACAATCCAATAAAGGTGATATCTCTGAAATAGAAAGTGACATCGAAAAAAGTATTGAGGATAATTTCGGATTTGAAGTGTCAGTATTAGTAAAAACAAGGCAAGATTTACAACGCATTTTTGATGATTCTCCTTTCACCAAAGATAAAAAGAAAGCGAGTCATTTTATGATGCTTCACAATTGTCCAAGTGATGATTTAGTAAAAGAAGCTTCAGAAAAAGTGTATGAAGGAGAAGAATATAAAATTATCAACAACTGTATTTACTATTACTATGAAAAAGGGTTAGGAAAGGCAAAATTTAATGTCAATTTCTTTGAACGAAAGTTTAAAACATTTGCAACAGCAAGAAATTACAACACAATGGTAAAACTCTTATCTTTGTCATCAGAATAATTGCTATGACAGAACACGATTTTAGTCCTAAACCATATACAAATTCGATTGAAAAAGGAAAAGTAACTTGGGAATCACCAAGTAATATTGCTTTAGTAAAATATTGGGGAAAAAAGAAAGATCAAATTCCTGAAAATCCTTCAATAAGCTTTACGCTTAATGAATGCAAAACCATAACTACACTAACTTTTACAAAGAAAGAAAGCAATAAAGACTTTTCTTTTGAAGTATATTTAGATGGAAATAAAAAAGATGATTTTAAACCAAAAATTCAAACGTTTTTTGAGCGAATTGAATCTTATTTACCTTTTTTAAGAGACTATCATTTTAAAATTGAAACCAAAAACACCTTTCCGCATAGTTCTGGTATAGCGTCGTCAGCTAGCGGAATGAGCGCTTTGGCATTATGTTTAATGAGTATTGAGAAGCAATTAATTTCTGGAATGAGCGAAGAATTTTTCAATCAAAAAGCATCCTTTTTAGCACGATTAGGATCAGGTTCAGCATGCAGAAGTATTGAAGGTGATTTAATTGTTTGGGGAAAAACAGATTCAATTGAAGGAAGCACAGATTTGTTTGGAGTAAAATACCCATATAAAATTCACCAGAATTTTAAGAACTATCAGGACACTATTTTATTAGTTGATAAAGGAGAAAAACAAGTAAGTAGCACAGTTGGGCATAATTTAATGCATAATCATCCTTTTGCTCAAAATAGATTTCAACAGGCACATAATAACCTTGAAAAACTAAAGCCTATATTTGAATCTGGAGATTTAAACGCTTTTGTTAAACTAGTAGAGAGTGAGGCATTAACACTTCATGCCATGATGATGACAAGTATGCCTTATTTTATTTTAATGAAACCAAATACGCTTGAAATAATTAATAAAATTTGGCGTTTTAGACAAGATTCAGGTTTGCATATTTGTTTTACCTTAGATGCTGGAGCAAACGTACATATTTTGTATCCAGAAAATGAAGCAACTCAAATTTTGGAATTTATTAAAAGAGAGTTAGTTGTATATTGTCAAAACGGACATTATATTTGTGATCAAATTGGTTTTGGAGCAAAAAAAATTGATTAAATTTGCAAAAATGTTTAAAAATATATGTATATTGTTAAACAAAATTTTTAAAGAAGTATGAAAGGACCACTTTTTTATTCTAAAATATTACTTTTTGGAGAGTATGGAATCATAAAAGATTCTAAGGGACTTTCTATTCCATATAGCTTTTATAATGGTGCTTTAAAGATGAATGATAACTCATCTGAAATTGCTATAAAATCTAACACTAACTTAAAAGCTTTTGTTGAGTATCTTGAACATATAGATGCCAATTTAGTAACTTTTGATTTTAAAGTTCTTAAAGCTGATGTTGATGCAGGCATGTATTTTGATTCTTCTATTCCTCAAGGATATGGTGTTGGAAGTAGTGGTGCATTGGTTGCTGCCATTTATGATAAATACGCTTTTGGTAAGATTACGGTTCTAGAAAACTTAACAAGAGAAAAGCTTCTAAAATTAAAAAGTATCTTTTCTGAAATGGAGTCTTTTTTCCATGGAAAATCATCTGGTTTGGATCCTTTAAACAGTTATCTAAGCATTCCAATTCTTATCAATTCTAAAGACAATATTGAAGCCACAGGAATACCATCACAACAAAGTACTGGTAAAGGTGCAGTGTTTTTATTAGATAGTGGTATAATTGGTGAAACAGCTCCTATGGTTGGTATTTTTATGGAAAATATGAAACAAGAAGGGTTCCGTAAAATGATAAAAAACCAATTTATAAAACATACTGATGCTTGTGTTGACGATTTCCTAAAAGGTGATATAAAATCTCTTTTCAGAAATACAAAGCGTTTATCAAAAGTGGTATTAAATCATTTCAAGCCAATGATTCCTCAGCATTTTCACGAACTTTGGAAAAAAGGCATTGAAACTAACGATTATTACCTAAAACTTTGCGGTTCTGGTGGTGGAGGTTATATTTTGGGTTTTACCGAAGATATGGAACGTGCTCAAAAATCACTATCAGATTATAAATTAGAAGTGGTTTACAACTTCTAAATACCTTCTCATGCTTTCTAGAAAACAAAAACATGTGTTGCTAAAGTTTTTTAGCATGTTTTCTGTGGTTAGAGGTTACAATATTTTGGTTATTGTTCTTGCTCAATACCTAACATCCATTTACATTTTAGCTCATGATAAACCTCTAAAACAGGTTGTTTTTGATTTGAATTTACTAATGATAGTTTTAGCGTCTTCTGCTACGATTGCTGGAGGCTATATCATCAATAATTTTTACGATTCAGAGAAGGATTTGATCAATCGTCCTCAAAAATCCATGTTGGACAGGTTGGTCAGTCAAAACACCAAATTGGTATTTTATTTCGTGCTCAATTTTATTGCAGTTGTCATGGCAAGTTATGTATCATTTAGGGCTGTGATTTTCTTTTCTGCCTACATTTTTGCCATTTGGTTTTACTCGCATAAGCTTAAAAAATTACCAATAATTGGGAATCTAACGTCAGCCATATTAACCATTACACCTTTTTTCGCTGTCTTTATTTATTACAAGAATTTTGAAACAGTCATTTTTGTTCATGCTATGTTTTTGTTCCTCATATTGTCTATGCGTGAGTTGACTAAAGACCTCGAAAATATTAAAGGCGATTTGGCATTAAATTATAAAACCATACCTATTGTTTATGGTGAAAAAACATCAAAAATAATGTTAACCATTTTTGCTGCTCTAACACTTATTCCAGCTTATTTTTTAATTTTTAAATTCAATATTGGAAGAATGGATTACTTCTTCTATCTCAGTATTGCTCTCTTGGTTGTATTTTTATTATTACTTCAAAAATCAAATAACAAGTCACAGTATTTAATTCTTCATAACATCTTGAAGTTTATTATTGTTGCTGGTGTTTTTAGTATTGTTCTAATTGATGTAAATTTACTTTTAAATCGAATTTTATAATGGATAATACATTAAAAATAGCAATGGCTCAAATTGCTCCTGTTTGGTTAAACAAGGCTGAAACCATCAAAAAAGTGGAGCGATCTATTAAAGATGCTGCAAAAGAAAAATCCGAATTAATTGTTTTTGGCGAAGGCCTAATTCCAGGCTATCCATTTTGGTTGGCATTGACTGGAGGAGCAGAATGGGACAAAAAAGTAAATAAAGAATTGCATGCACATTACGTATCTAATGCTGTCACTATTGAAAATGGCGATTTAAACTCCATTTGCCAATTGGCAAAAAAACACAAAATGGCTGTGTATTTGGGTATCATAGAGAGGCCTCTAGATCGTGGTGGACACAGCGTTTATGCATCATTGGTTTACATTAATCAAAAAGGAGAGATAAAATCAGTACATAGAAAACTCCAGCCAACTTATGACGAACGTTTAACTTGGTCTCCTGGTGATGGCAATGGTTTGCAAGTACATCCTTTAAAACAATTTACTGTTGGAGGTTTAAACTGTTGGGAAAACTGGATGCCTTTACCAAGAACTGCACTTTATGGTTTAGGTGAAAATTTACATATTGCTGTTTGGCCTGGAAGTGACCACAACACTAAAGATATTACGCGTTTTATTGCAAGAGAATCACGCTCTTATGTGGTGTCAGTTTCAAGTTTGATGGACAAGGCAGACTTTCCAAAAAATACGCCACATTTAAATGAAATACTCAAAGAGGCTCCAAATGTTTTAGCCAATGGAGGCAGTTGTATCGCAGGACCTGATGGCGAATGGATAATAGAACCTGTTATTGATAAAGAAGGGTTAATTATTAAAACCATCGATTTTAATCGAGTGTATGAAGAACGTCAAAACTTTGATCCAGTTGGACATTATTCACGTCCAGATGTCACAAAATTAACGGTTAACAGAACGCGTCAATCAACCACAGAATATTTCTAATAATGTGACTAATGTATTACCTTTGCCAAAAAATTAATCATCATGAGCAGACAGCAAGGGAGTAGCGGAAAAGGAAAATCTTCAGGCAGGAGTTTTAAGAATGCAAAGAATACTGCTTCAAGCAGAAGCAATACTAATGCTAAAGGCAAAAGCTTTGCTAGAGGGAATGCTCCTTTCAAGAAAAAGGTGACTACTCCAAAAGCGTCAAACCCTAACGAAATACGTCTAAATAAATATATTTCCAACTCTGGTATTTGCTCACGTCGTGAAGCTGATGAACACATTGCTATTGGTTTGGTAACTGTAAATGGTAAAGTGGTAACCGAAATGGGTTATAAGGTAAAGCTAGAAGATGAAGTTCGTTATGATGGTGCACGAATAAACCCTGAAAAAAAGGCCTATGTGTTACTTAATAAACCTAAAGGATTTGCTACCACAACCAGTGAAGGTAAAGGTAAAACCGTTATGGATTTAGTAGCCAATGCAACAAGTTCTCGTATAAAACCAATAGGAAGATTAGGAAGAAACTCAACAGGTTTGTTGTTATTTACAAATGATGAGACCATTCATGAAAAATTCACAAACTCTAAAAATGGTGTGGTGCGATTGTTTCATATTGGGTTAGATAAAAACTTAAAAAATGAAGATTTAAAGCATATAAAAGAAGGTTTTAAATTAGATGGTAAACTCATTGCTGTTGAAGATATTAGCTACATTGATGGCGCACCAAAAAGTGAAATTGGCTTAAAAATTAAAAACACAGGAAACTCCATTATCAGAACTATTTTTGAGCATTTTAAGTATGACCTAACTAAAGTAGATTGTGTGATGATTGCTCAATTGACTAAAAAAGATATACCACGAGGCCATTGGAAACACCTCACTGAACAAGAGGTAAACAATTTAAGAATGCTTTAATTTTTTGGATTTCGTTTAACGGTTTATCGAATATGGTTTGTTTTAATGAATTATATTCGAAGTTAAACGAAGTTAGCTGTTTTTTCTTAAAATGTCAAGTCACAAAAAAACCTCATAACTAAGCTATGAGGTTTTACATTTTTATATCAATTTTGGGTTATAGCCCAAATGCACTTTTAACTTTATCTACATAATCTAGTTTTTCCCAAGTAAACAATTCTACTTCCATGGTAATAGGCTCTCCGTTTGGTTGTTCAAATGTTTTACTAACAGTTTCATGTGGTCGCCCCATGTGTCCATATGCTGCAGTTTCGCTATACATTGGGTTACGTAATTTTAAACGTTCTTCAATGGCAGCTGGTCGCATATCAAAAATTTTGGAGACTTTTTCGGCAATTTCACCATCTGTCATATTAAAAGCACAGGTACCATACGTATCTACAAATATTCCCATGGGCTCCACAACACCAATTGCATAACTTACTTGCACCAATACTTCGTCACAAACACCAGCAGCAACAAGGTTTTTAGCAATATGTCGTGTGGCATACGCAGCACTTCTATCTACCTTACTAGGGTCTTTTCCAGAGAAAGCACCACCACCATGAGCACCTTTGCCACCATAAGTATCTACAATAATTTTGCGTCCTGTTAATCCTGTATCACCATGAGGTCCACCAATAACAAACTTACCTGTTGGGTTAATGTGGTATTTAATGTTGTTTGTGAATAACGCTTGTATATCACTTGGCAATTTTGCTACAACTCTTGGCATTAAAATCTCGACAATGTCTTTTCTAATTTTAGCTAGCATAGCCTCATCTGTATCAAAATCGTCATGTTGCGTCGATACAACAATGGCATCAATACGTTGCGGTATATTATCGTCGCTATATTCAATAGTCACCTGACTTTTCGAGTCTGGGCGCAAATAAGTAATATCCTTATTTTCACGACGTAATTCTGCAAGCTCTATTAAAATTCTGTGCGCTAAATCTAAAGCCAGAGGCATATAGTTTTCGGTTTCGCGAGTAGCATAACCAAACATCATCCCTTGGTCTCCTGCGCCTTGTTCTTCCTTGTTTTCTCTATCAACACCACGATTAATGTCATCAGATTGCTCATGAATTGCCGAAAACACACCACAGGAATTCCCATCAAACATATAATCGCTTTTGGTATAGCCAATTTTATTAATGGTTTCCCTTGCTATTTTTTGAACGTCTAAATAGGTGTTCGATTTTACTTCGCCTGCCAACACCACTTGCCCTGTGGTTACTAAGGTCTCACATGCTACTTTCGAGTTGGGGTCAAATGCTAAAAAGTTATCAATTAGTGCATCGCTAATTTGGTCTGCAACTTTATCTGGGTGTCCTTCAGAAACGCTTTCCGAAGTAAATAAATATGCCATAAATCACTATTTTTTTAAATAAGGAAAATTGTGATTGCTTGGTCGCTAGAGAAGTATCTTTATTACTGCTTTAGCATTTTTTATTGAGGTTGCAATCAGAACAAATTTTTCCTCGTATAATTCGATGGCAAATGTAAATAATATGGATAAATTAAAAAACCATTTTAGTATAATTCGACCTTAAACCGAAAAATATTCTATAAAATGAATTAAATTGGTTTTTAGAGCGAATATTTTTCAGAGGTAATTTGATTTGGTTTTTAAAATTATTTTCCCAATATTTGAAGCAACAAAACAATGCAAAAACAAATTTTAAATATCATTTCTATTATTAGCGTCGTGATTATTCCACTGCGTTAAAAGGATGGTATTTAAAATTCAAATAATAATTTTTAAGCCTTCCTTGTTTGGAAGGCTTTTTTTGTGATTTATAAAATGAGAAGTATAGTTAACATTATAATTATTGTCATTATTAATTCAAGTTGAATTGATACAGTTAGCTATTTCCAAAATTCAAGCCTGTATCAAATAGATTCAGGCTTTTTTTATAAAATTTTTTAATTCTGAACATCATAAAAAAATAAAAACAAACAACTGGGAATCAATTAAATATAAAGATTAATGAAAAATGACTTTATACCAACTTAATAAAAGTTCAATCAGTAAAAAGTGTAAACATCTAATTTCGAAATCTCTAAGCTTGGCTTAGTACCAAAAACATAATATGAAAGGATTAAATAAATATAGTAAAACCGTTACCCAAGACCCAACACAACCAGCAGCACAAGCTATGTTACATGGTATTGGCTTGACTCGTGAAGACTTTGAAAAACCACTTGTCGGCATTGCAAGTACAGGTTACGAAGGTAACCCTTGTAACATGCACTTAAATGATTTAGCAAAATTTGTAAAACAAGGAACACTAAATGAAGATGTCGTAGGATTAATTTTTAATACCATTGGTGTAAGCGATGGCATTTCTATGGGAACACCAGGAATGCGTTATTCATTGCCTTCAAGAGATGTTATTGCTGATTCTATGGAAACAGTTGTGCAAGCCATGAGTTATGATGGTTTGGTGACTGTGGTTGGCTGCGACAAAAATATGCCTGGAGCCTTAATGGCAATGATTCGATTAAACAGACCTTGCATTTTAGTATATGGTGGCACCATTGATTCAGGATGTCATAACGGTAAAAAACTAGATGTTGTGTCTGCTTTTGAAGCTTGGGGAAGTAAGGTTGCTGGAACGATGGAGCAGGAAGAATTTGAGTGTATCGTTAAAAAAGCGATTCCAGGTGCTGGTGCTTGTGGAGGTATGTACACAGCAAATACAATGGCTTCAGCCATTGAAGCCTTAGGAATGACCTTGCCTTTCAATTCTTCAAATCCAGCAAGAGGAGAAGCAAAAGAACAAGAGGCTGTAAAGGCTGGAGAAGCCATGCGATTGTTGTTGGAAAAAGATATCAAGCCTTCAGATATTATTACCAAAAAATCACTTGAAAATGCTATTCGATTAGTCACTATTTTAGGAGGTTCTACAAATGCTGTGCTACATTTTTTAGCGATTGCTAGAGCAGCACAAATAGATTTTACTTTAGCAGATTTCCAAAAAATAAGTGATAACACGCCGTTTCTAGCCGATTTAAAACCTAGCGGAAAGTACTTAATGGAAGATGTACATGAAGTTGGAGGTATTCCAGCAGTGATGAAATACTTGTTGAAAAAAGGACTACTTCATGGTGATTGTTTAACAGTCACAGGGAAAACAATTGCTGAAAATTTACTGGATGTTAACGATTTAATCGAAGGTCAGGAAGTCATAAAACCACTAGAAAGCCCAATAAAAATGTCTGGTCATTTACGAATGTTGTATGGTAATTTAGCACCAGAAGGAAGTGTGGCAAAAATTACAGGAAAAGAAGGTTTAAAATATCGTGGAACCGCTAAAGTATTTGAAGGTGAGTATGATGCCAATGACGGAATTCGAGACGGAAAGGTACAAAAAGGCGATGTCGTCGTGATTCGTTACGAAGGTCCAAAAGGAGGTCCTGGAATGCCCGAAATGTTAAAACCAACAGCAGCGATTATGGGAGCAGGTTTAGGAAAAGATGTGGCATTAATTACCGATGGTCGTTTCTCTGGTGGAACACATGGTTTTGTAGTTGGTCATATTACTCCTGAAGCGCAAGAAGGCGGAACAATTGCCTTGGTTAAAGATGGCGATATGATAACCATTGATGCCGAAACGAATACCATTACACTTGAGGTTTCAGAAGAAGAGCTGCAACAAAGAAAACAACAATGGAAAGCACCAAAACTAAAAGTAGAACGAGGTGTACTATATAAATATGCAAGAACAGTGTCATCGGCAGCTAAAGGTTGCGTTACAGATGAATTCTAAACAAAAAATAAATTGTCATCCTGAGCTTGTCGAAGGATCTCAAAAACAAATATTATGGAAACATTAACTGTAAAACAAAAACAATACTTAGAGCAACCTAAAGAACGTATTTCAGGTAGCGAGGCTATCGTAAGATGCTTATTAGCCGAAGGCGTCGATGTGCTATATGGTTATCCAGGAGGAGCCATTATGCCAGTTTATGATGAGCTTTTTAAGTATCAAGATAAAATTCATCATGTGCTAACAAGGCATGAGCAAGGAGCGACGCATTCTGCTCAAGGATATGCGCGCATTTCTGGGAAAGTAGGAGTTGCTATGGCAACATCTGGACCAGGAGCGACTAATTTAATTACTGGAATAGCAGATGCTCAGATAGATTCTACTCCAATTGTTTGTATCACAGGACAAGTGGCTTCACATTTATTAGGAAGTGATGCATTTCAAGAAACAGATATTGTAGGTATTTCGACGCCTGTTACAAAGTGGAATCATCAAATAACCAAGGCTTCTGAAATCCCAGAGGTCATGGCAAAAGCATTTTACATTGCAAAAAGTGGACGACCAGGACCAGTTTTAATTGATATTACTAAAGATGCTCAATTTGAAGAATTCGATTTTCAATACAAAAAATGTGAAGGTATTAGAAGCTATAACCCAGTGCCAAAAGTTGATGATTTAAAATTAAAAGAAGCCGCAGACCTAATCAATAATGCTAAAAAGCCAATGGTAGTTTGGGGACAAGGTGTTATTCTTGGTAAAGCTGAGGAAGAACTTAAAGCAGTGATTGAAAAAGCTGGAATTCCTTCGGCTTGGACCATTATGGGAGCTTCGGCAATTCCAACATCTCATCCTTTAAATATTGGTATGGTTGGTATGCATGGCAATTATGCACCAAATGTATTAACGAATGAATGCGATGTGTTGATTGCAATAGGTATGCGTTTTGACGATCGTGTAACTGGAAATTTAGCCACTTACGCAAAACAAGCTAAAGTGATTCATTTTGAAATTGATCCAGCCGAAATAGATAAAAATGTAAAGACTGATGTTGCAGTTCTGGGAGATTCCAAAGAAAGCTTAACAAAATTATTACCTCTTTTAAATGCAAATTCTCATTCAGATTGGCTTCAAAGATTTAAAGATTTATATGCTGTTGAATTTGAAAAAGTCATTAAAAACGACTTACATCCAACAAAAGAAGGCTTAACAATGGGAGAAGTGCTTAATGAAATTAACACTCAAAGTAAAGGTGAGGCAGCAATAGTCTCAGATGTTGGACAACATCAAATGATTGCATGTCGATATGCAGAATTTAATACAAGTAAAAGTAATATCACTTCTGGAGGATTAGGAACTATGGGATTTGCGCTGCCAGCAGCAATTGGAGCAAAAATGGCAGCTCCTGCGCGTGATGTTGTTGCGATAATAGGTGATGGTGGTTACCAAATGACCATTCAGGAGTTAGGTACTATTTTCCAAACTAAAGTTCCAGTAAAGATTGTGGTTTTAAACAATGATTTTTTAGGAATGGTTCGTCAGTGGCAACAATTATTTTTTGATAAACGCTACGCATCAACCGAATTGTCAAACCCAGATTTTGTAGCGATTGCTAAAGGTTATTATGTGAATGCCAAACGCGTGGTAAAACGTGAAGAATTGGCTTCAGCAATTGAAGATATGATGAAAAGTAAAGAAGCATATTTCTTAGAGGTTTGCGTAGAAAAAGAAGATAATGTTTTCCCAATGATACCAACAGGAGCAAGTGTTTCAGATATAAGATTAGAGTAAATGTCAGTTCGAGTGAATTTCAAAGAAGTGCAACGTAATTGAAATTTGTATCGAGAACAATTTAAAATACTATCGATACAGTTTTATCTCGTCCCTCAATAAAACCAGTCGAAGTGACAAATAAATATGAAATGAAAATATAAGAGGATGAATCAAGAAATAAAACAATTTACAGTTTCGGTTTATACCGAAAATAACATAGGATTACTGAACAGGATTTCAGCAATTTTTCAACGTAGACATATCAATATTGAAAGCATTAATTCATCTGCTTCAGAAATTGATGGTGTTACACGATGGACCATTTTGGCGAATATGGAAGAAGACCAAATGAAAAAAATCATTGGTCAGATTGAAAAGCAAGTTGAGGTCATTAAAGCCTATTATCATACTGAAGAAGAAACCATTTATCAGGAATCCTGCTTATTCAAAATAAAATCTGATTTGTTGTTTGAAGAAAGGCAAATTCAAAATATCATTAAAGAAAGCAATGCACGAATTGTCACAGTAAACAAGAAGTTCTTTGTGCTAGAAAAATCAGGAAGAAAAAACGAAATTGAACTTTTATACCGAAAACTAAGTGCATTCGGAATTATGCAATTTGTGCGTTCAGGACGCATTGCAGTCACTAAAGATGAAATGAAAATAACAGAAATGCTAGCAGCATTCAATAACTAATAAATTAAAGTTAAGCTGTCACTTCGAGCGCAGTCGAGAAGAAGCGAAACCTAAATAAAATAAAATCATGGCAAATTATTTTAATACCTTATCGTTAAGTCAAAAATTAGAGCAATTATCAAAATGCAGATTTATGGAGCCTTCCGAATTTGAAGATGGTGTTTCTGCATTAATTGGAAAGAAAATAGTAATCATTGGTTGTGGAGCCCAAGGTCTAAATCAAGGGTTAAATATGAGAGATTCAGGATTGGATATTTCGTATGCATTACGTGAACAAGCCATTGCTGAGAAACGTCAATCGTACCAAAACGCAACAAGCAACGGATTTAATGTTGGCACTTATGAAGAGCTCATTCCAACAGCCGATTTAGTACTGAACTTAACGCCAGATAAGCAACATTCCAATGTTGTGGATACTGTGATGCCAATGATGAAAAAAGGTGCAACATTGTCGTATTCTCATGGCTTTAATATTGTAGAAGAAGGCAAACAAATCCGTAAAGATTTAACGGTTATTATGGTCGCTCCAAAATGTCCAGGGACTGAAGTTCGTGAAGAATATTTACGCGGTTTTGGTGTTCCAACACTAACGGCTGTGCATCCAGAGAATGACCCAGAAGGTAAAGGTTGGGCGCAAGCTAAGGCTTATGCAGCAGCAACAGGAGGACATAAAGCAGGAGTATTAGAATCGTCGTTTGTTGCTGAGGTAAAAAGTGATTTAATGGGAGAGCAAACCATTTTATGTGGTGTCTTACAAACAGCTTCTATTTTGTCGTTTGATAAAATGGTTAAAGAAGACATAGACCCAAGTTATGCTGCAAAACTCATTCAATATGGTTGGGAAACAATCACTGAGGCTTTAAAGCATGGTGGTATTACTAATATGATGGACCGCTTGTCAAATCCAGCAAAAATTAAAGCGTTTGAATTATCAGAAGAATTAAAGGAAATTATGAAACCATTGTTTGAGAAGCATATGGACGATATCATGTCTGGACATTTTTCAAAAACCATGATGGAAGATTGGGCTAATGATGATGCTAACTTATTAAAGTGGAGAGCTGAAACAGGTGAAACTGCTTTTGAAAAAACAAGTGCCACTTCACAGCATATTTCAGAACAAGAATATTTTGACCATGGTACACTTATGGTTGCTTTTGTAAGAGCTGGAGTAGAGTTGGCATTCGATACTATGGTTGCTTCAGGAATTATTGAGGAATCTGCGTATTACGAATCATTACACGAATTGCCATTAATTGCAAATACAGTAGCAAGAAAGAAATTATTTGAAATGAACCGAATTATTTCAGACACTGCAGAATATGGTTGCTATTTGTTTGACCATGCTTGTAAACCGCTATTGGTTGATTTTATAAAAACAGTCAATACAGATGTTATTGGTAAGCCGTTTGGAACTTCAAATGCAGTTGATAATCTAGACTTAATCAAAGTCAATGATGCCATTAGAAATCATCCAATTGAAGCCACAGGAAAGGTATTACGTCAGGCCATGAAAGACATGAAGACCATTAAAACAGAAGCTAAAACAACAGATTCAGCATTTGCAATAAACTAACTAAATGTCATAAAACAGATTGTCATTCCGTGCTTGACACGGAATCCATTTGTAGTTTTAGAAGTGGATTCCCATTTTCATGGGAATGACAAATAAAGTAATAATATGCAAACAACAACATATTTTCTAAATTTAAAAAACGTTGAAACTGCCGCTGAAAAATTAAAGGAGGTAGTTTCATTAACACCTTTATCTAAAAACGAGCGTTACTCAAATCAATTTGGTTGCAATCTGTTTTTTAAACGTGAAGATTTACAGCAAGTACGTTCTTATAAAATTAGGGGTGCTTATAATAAAATGTCTTCATTAAATGAAGTGCAAATTGAAAATGGTATTGTTTGTGCAAGCGCAGGAAATCATGCACAAGGTGTCGCACTATCTTGTAAATTATTAAAAATAAAAGGCACTATTTATATGCCTGCTCCAACACCAAATCAAAAAATAGAGCAAGTTAAAATGTTTGGCGAAAATTTTATTGAAGTGATTTTGGTTGGCGACACGTTTGATGATGCTTACGACGCTGCAAAATTGGAATGTGAACGATTAAACAAAACTTTTATTCATCCATTTAATGACGAAAAAGTTATTGAAGGTCAAGCGACTGTTGGATTGGAAATTTTAAAGCAAACGAAACAACCAATCGACTATATTTTTATTCCCGTTGGAGGAGGAGGATTGGCAGCAGGATTATCTTTAGTTGTAAAGCAGCTTTCACCAACTACAAAAATAATTGGTGTTGAACCAGAAGGAGCACCCTCCATGTCAGTAGCTATTCAAAAAGATAGAATCGTTGAGCTTAAAAATATTGACCGTTTTGTGGATGGTGCTGCAGTTAAAAAAGTAGGCGACAAAACATTTGAGATTTGTAAGCAGCATTTAGATGCCGTGATTACAGTGCCAGAAGGTAAAATTTGCCAAACCATTTTAGAGCTGTATAACAAAGATGCTATTGTTGTAGAACCAGCTGGAGCATTGAGTATTTCTGCACTAGATGAATATTCTGACACTATAAAAGGTAAAAACGTGGTTTGTGTTGTAAGTGGCAGTAATAATGACATTACCCGAACACCAGAAATTAAAGAACGTGCTTTACTACATGCTAATTTAAAACACTATTTCATTATAAAGTTTCCTCAACGAGCTGGAGCTTTAAGGGAATTTGTGGTAGATATTTTAGGGCCAACCGATGATATCACACATTTTGAATATACCAAAAAAGTGAACCGAGAAAACGACGTGGCTGTGGTTGGTTTAGAGCTGAAATCACCTAACGATTTACAACCTTTAATCACCAAAATGAAACGTCATAATTTTTATGGTGATTACCTAAACGACAAGCCAGATTTGTTTCAGTTTTTGGTATAAGGTATTTCTTTTATGTTGTTTGATTTTTAAAAAAATTAGACACATTAATTGATAAGAGAAATTTTTACACAAATTTGTATCTTCAAACTTTAATTAGAACAAAACACTTATGAGGTTTACGTTTACGCTTATCGTCACACTTTTATTTTTTAGCTCATACGCTCAAAATAAAACATCAACTACAGGCAAAAATCAATTGGAGTTTATAAACTTGTTTGATTCAGATATGAACGACAAGGTTTCTTGCTACCGAATACCTTCAATAATTACAGCACTTAATGGCGATATTATAACTGCTATTGATGAAAGAGTGCCTTCTTGCGGCGATTTAAAATGGAGCAACGATATTAACATTGTTATGCGTAGAAGTGAGGATAACGGCAAGTCTTGGTCTAAAATTGAAACGATTGTTGACTATCCCATTGGCGAATCTGCTTCAGACCCTTCCATGATTTTAGATAAAACTACAGGTGAAATTTTTCTTTTCTTCAATTATATGAATCTAGACACCGAGAAAGATGTCTATTATTTAAAAATGATATCGAGTAAAGACGATGGCAAGTCTTGGTCTGAGCCTATCGACATAACCTCTCAAATCACCAAGCCAGAATGGAAAACCGATTTTAAATTTATTACCTCAGGAAGAGGGATTCAAACACGTTCGGGAACATTAATGCATACGCTTGTAAATTTGGAAAATGGGTTACATCTTTTTAAAAGTGAAGACCATGGTAAAACGTGGAGTTTAATTGATACACCTATAAAACCTGCCGATGAATCTAAAGTGATGGAACTTGTCGATGGCAATTTAATGATTAATAGTAGGGTAAGTAAAAGCGGATTGAGATATATTCATTCTTCAACAGACAATGGAAACACATGGACCACAAGACAAGATGCTCAATTAACCGATCCTGCTTGTAATGCCAGCTTAATTCGTTACAGTTTAAAAAGTGAAGGCTCAGATAAAGACAGATTGATTTTTTCAAACTTAAATTCTAAAGACTCCAGAGAGAACCTTACGGTTAGAATAAGTTACGACGAAGGTAAAACTTGGAGTAAGGGCAAGACTATTTATGCTGGAAAATCGGCTTATTCGTCCATGACAGTTCTAGAAAACGGAGACATAGGGTTGTTTTTCGAAAAGGATGATTATAAGGAAAATGTTTTTGTAAGTTTTTCTTTAGAATGGTTAACGGATGGAAATGACAAAACAAATTAGAACCAATTAGTATGAAATTAAAAGCATTTTTTCTTTTAAGTATTTTTACACTTATGTCGTTATTGTTGGTGTCGCAAGAAAGAGAAACTATTTTACTAACAGATAACTGGAAATTTCAAAAAGGAAAGAACGATAATGCACATCAAAAACAATTCAACGATTCAAGTTGGGAAACAGTTACAGTTCCTCACGATTGGGCCATAAAAGGCCCTTTTGATAAAAACATAGACATTCAAAAGGTAACGATTGCCCAAGATGGAATTTATGAACCTGCCCATTTAACTGGGCGAAGTGGTGCGCTTCCTTATGTTGGCGAAGCATGGTACAGAAATACGTTTTCTGCTTCAGGTTTTGATGACACAAAAAAAGCTATCATTCTTTTTGATGGTGCCATGAGCGAACCTAAAGTGTTTATTAATGGAAAAAAGGTAGGTGAATGGAATTATGGGTATAATTACTTTTATTTCGATATCTCAAAATATATTACTCCAAATGCAAAAAACACCATAGCTGTCCATCTTTCAAACCTTGAGTTATCCTCACGATGGTATCCAGGAGCTGGATTGTATAGAAATGTCAAAGTCATCATAAAAAACAAAAACAGTATTGACCAATGGGGAACCTTTATAACCACACCTTTTATTAGTGAAAAACTTGCCAAAGTAAATATTAAAACTAAAGTTTCAGGTAAAAACCTAACACTCATCACTAAAATATTAGATGGTAATGGTAAAGAAGTTTCGTCACTAAAAACTGAGCAATCGTTCAATAACAAATTCGAGCAAAACATACCTGTTAAAAACCCTAAACTTTGGGATATTGAAACACCCAATTTATATACAGCCATTACAGAGGTTTATAAAAACAATAAACTACAAGATGTCACAACGACAAGGTTTGGAATTAGGGATATAAAGTTTGAACCACACAAAGGCTTTAGTCTTAATGGAAAAATAACAAAATTTAAAGGTGTTTGCTTGCATCACGATTTAGGGCCTCTTGGAACCGCAGTAAATAAAGCGGCACTTAGACGACAGTTACGTATTTTAAAAGATATGGGCGCAAATGCCATTCGTAGTTCACACAATATGCCCTCGATTGAGCAATTGGAACTGTGTGACGAAATGGGTTTTTTGTTTTTAGCCGAATCTTTTGATGAATGGGCTTTGCCAAAAGTGAAAAATGGGTATAACCGCTTTTTTGAAACAGATGTGGAAAAAGACATTGTAAATCTTGTTCGTGCTACTAGAAACCATCCATGTATTGTCATGTGGAGTGCAGGCAATGAAGTACCAGACCAACATGGTGCTACAGGAGCAAAACGAGCAAAAATGATTCAAGATATTTTTCATCGTGAAGACCCAACACGACCTGTTACAGTTGGAATGGATCAAGTAAAAGCAACCATGGCTTCTGGTTTTGGGGCACTTTTGGACGTACCTGGATTAAATTACCGCACACATCTTTACGAAGAAGCTTATGAGAAATTTCCACAAGGTTTAATTTTGGGTTCTGAAACTGCATCAACAGTAAGTTCGAGAGGTGTTTATAAGTTTCCTGTAGAAAAAGCACAAATGAAACAATATGATGATTATCAATCATCTTCTTACGATTTGGAGGTTTGTAGTTGGTCTAATATTCCAGATGAAGACGCGGTGTTGCAAGATGATAATGATTGGGTTATTGGTGAGTTTGTTTGGACAGGTTTCGATTATCTAGGCGAACCAACACCTTATTACAAAGAATGGCCTTCTCGAAGCTCGTATTTTGGAATTATAGACCTTGCAGGATTGCCCAAAGACCGTTATTACCATTATCGTAGCCGATGGAATACAAACGATAACACGTTGCATATGCTCCCACATTGGAACTGGGAAGGAAAAGAAGGCGACACCATTCCTGTATTTGTTTATACCAATTATAAAGCTGCGGAATTGTTTCTAAACGGAAAAAGTTTGGGCATACAAAAAAAGAATGATTCTACTGCATTAAACAGGTATCGACTCATGTGGATGGATGTTACCTACCAACCAGGAGAACTTAAAGTAGTTGCATTAAATGATGAAGGAGAAGCGGTTGCAGAAAAACGCATTAAAACCGCTGGAAAACCTTATGAAATAAAACTAAAAGCCGATAGGGCACAGCTTAAAGCTAATGGTAAAGATTTATCGTATGTTACAGTCTCTGTTGTGGATAAAGATGGAAATGAATGTCCAACCGCTGCAAATCAATTACAATTTAATGTGACTGGAAAAGGTTCTTTTCGAGCCGCTTGTAATGGCGACCCAACATCATTGGAGATGTTTCATTTACCAACAATGAAACTGTTTAGCGGAAAACTGGTAGTGACGGTCCAGTCAAGTAAAGAGACAGGAGATATTAAATTATTGGTTGAAGGAGTAGGATTAAAATCTTCTGAAATTGTATTGCATTCAAAAAAATAGGGTAGGAACTCTTTAAAAGTACATGCGGTCAAAAAAAATATAATAAGTCAAGCTAAAAAACAACATATAACAAACTCCCAAGCTTTAAAATAGAAAATATCAAAAAAAAATCTGATTATATTTTTTATAGTTAGGAATCCTTACTATATTTGTGTTTGCAATAATGCATTTAATTAAATTTAGTAACATGAGTAAATCAATTTTTTATCACGCAGGATGTCCAGTATGTGTTAGTGCAGAACATGACATTGTTAATCTAGTTGGAGCTTCAAATGTAGATATTGTACACTTGGGAAGCGAAACATCTAAAATTTCTGAAGCAGAAAGAGCAGGAGTAAAGTCTGTTCCAGCTTTAGTAACACCAAACGGAAATGTATTGCACATTAACTTTGGTGCATCTATGGAAGACGTAAAAGGTTAATTTGTGTTTATGAAAGTATCAGTTTGGGACACATACGTAAAGCGCAATGATGGCTTAACAATGCATTTTGATATCTTGGTTCCTAGTAGCTTGAATGAAGAAGAAAAAGTATTTGACTTTGGAAATATTTACTTAAATTCTAAACCATTTAAAACAAAGGAGCTTAGCACTAAAGAGTGTAAGTTTTGCCATATTGAACAAGCCACACCAAAAATAATTGAAGACATAAACAAAAACGGGTTTTCAATTATTGAAATGGAACATTGTAATTAACTATTTGAATAATATAATTAGGATTACTAACTTAGCTTGTTGAGACTATCTCTTAACAAGCTTTTTTATGAATAAAAGTGTTTTTAATATTAACCAGCAACAGCAAGATTTATCTAGTAAAATTGTTGTAGGATTAGAACGTGTATCTGAAGCGTTCAAGGTATTGCTTTGGGAACATGCAAAATCTATTGGATTGAGCCCAATTCAAATTCAGATATTAATTTTTGTTGCACATCATAAAACAAAGTATTGTAATGTGAGTCACTTAGCACAAGAGTTCAATGTCACAAAGCCAACTGTTAGTGATGCAGTTAAAGTATTGGATGCAAAACAGCTGATTATCAAGGATTTTTCTTCTGCTGATAACAGAAGTTATTCCATTGTTTTGTCTGAAAAAGGAAAAGAAATAGTTTCAAAAACCGAAGGGTTTGCAAATCCCATTCAACAGCAATTAGGTAAACTCAATACTACAGATCTTGAAAACGTATATAATGCGGTCACAAATCTCATTTATGGTTTAAATAAAACAGGACATTTAAGTGTTCAACGTATGTGCTTTGCGTGTAAATATTATAAAAATAATAATAACAGTCATTTTTGCAACTTTTTAAATCAACAACTAAAAACAGATGAAATTAGGATTGATTGTCCTGAATTTGAGGAAAGTGCTTAGATTTTAAACCTTAAAATTCCCTTAAAACAATTTAACTAAGAATAATTTTTAAGTATCTTTAAATTATGAAAAAGAACTTAACCATAATATTATTTTTACTGTTCAGTATACATTCTTTTGCATCTTACATTCTTATTCCTATGGATGCAGAAGGTCAGAAAAACCATTTAAAAGCTTATGGGATAACATTTTGGACGCTTGAAAAACAACAAAAAGTAAAATGGTTGCTCAATTATAGAGGTGGTTCATTCCTATTGCCAGATTTTGAAGAAATACAACGAGAATGTCAAATAAGAGGTGTATCATTTGAAGTATTAAGTGATTCAAAAGCCGAACAAATTTTAGATGAAATAAGTAGCCCTAGTCAGAATATGGAAGCTGTGGTATTGGAAAAAGCACCAAAAATTGCAGTGTACACACCTTATGGAAAACAACCTTGGGACGATGCTGTTACCATGGTGTTAACCTATGCAGAAATCCCTTATGATACTGTTTATGATGAAGAAGTGCTAAATGATGGATTACTTTTATATGATTGGTTGCATTTGCATCATGAAGATTTTACAGGTCAGTATGGAAAATTTTACAGATCCTTTAGAAGTGCTGCATGGTATATTGAAGAAAAGAAAGCTGCCGAAGATTTAGCTGCTAAGTTAGGATATGACAAGGTATCAGAAGCCAAGTTGGATGTCGCATTAAAAATAAGGGATTACGTAGTTGGAGGTGGTTTTATGTTTGCTATGTGTAGTGCTACTGATAGTTTTGACATTGCCTTATCTGCCGAAGGCGTAGATATTTGTGAGCCTATGTTTGATGGCGATGGCAGTGATCCTAACTACCAAAGTAAAATAGATTACAACAAAACATTTGCCTTTAAAGATTTTATTCTTGAACGAAGTCCTAATGTGTATGAGTTTTCGTCTATTGATATGACTCAAAAGCGACGAATCCCAAAAACAACAGATTATTTTACTTTAATGGATTTTTCAGCAAAATGGGACCCTGTACCAACCATGTTAAACCAAAATCATACAGCTTTAGTAAAAGGATTTATGGGACAAACCACATCGTTTACACGCGAAGAAATAAAGTCTAATGTTTTAATATTGGGAGAAAACAAAACCAATGGCGAAGCTCGATATATTCATGGTATAAAAGGGAAAGGATTTTTTACGTTTTATGGAGGTCACGATCCAGAAGATTATACACATAGAGTAGGTGACCCAAAAACAGAATTGGATTTGCACCCAACATCTCCTGGTTACAGACTTATTTTAAACAATGTTTTGTTTCCGGCTGCTAGAAAGAAAAAGCAGAAAACCTAAATAAGTCCAATTCCTAAAGCTATGGAAATCAAGATTAGGAATACAGCAACAAATTTTTGAATAAATTTTAGTGTTACTTTTTTAAGTAATTTATGTCCAAAAAAGGCTCCAATAATAGCAGCCAAGGTTGCGCTTACTATAAGCGGAACATTTTCATATAAACCTGATTCTAACATTCTAGTGGAGTACATTGAAATTCTAGTAAAATCCACCAAACAAGAAATCACAACAGCTGTTGCTATAAAAGCTTCTTTAGTCAAGCCAGCTTTAATTAGAAATGCAGTTCTGAGTTCTCCTTGATGTCCTGAAAGACCTCCAAAAAAACCACTTAAAAATCCACCAAAAGGCAATTGTTTTTTGCTGAATTGTAACTTATCGAAAAAAGGTAATAACTCAATAATAGAAAATGTAATGAGTAAAACAGCAATAATTAATTTTACAGGAGTTATTTCAAAAGATGGAGCAGGCATTATCCCAAAATAGTATTTAAGATTTTCGTATTAATATCCAGTAATTAGATCTTGCCCTAAAACGTTATTGATATATTAAAAAGAATAAAAAAGCCGATTCAATTTAGAGTCGGCTTTTTTTGGTTTTATTATTAATGCGAACCTATATGACAACCACAAGTTAAACGAGTAAAACTTTGACTTTCTTCATGCCATGGAAAGGCAGCATTGTATTTATTATTTTCCCAATAAAACTTTGTTCTAGCTTTATCATGGTTGCCAATTTCATTCATAGTTTCAGTGTCATATAAACGACCATTAACCATAGTATAGATAACACTTTCAGTATTTCTTATGTTTTCTAACGGGTTTTTGTCCAAAACGATTAAATCGGCTAGTTTACCAACTTCTAAAGAACCAATATCATTTCCAGCACCAATATATTGTGCTCCATTAAGTGTCGCAGCCCTTAAGGCTTCCATATTGGTCATTCCACCTTGCTCAAACATCCATAGTTCCCAATGTGCAGCCAAACCTTGCAATTGTCCATGTGCACCGAGATTAACTTTTACACCAACATCTGTAAGCGCTTTCGCAGTTTTGGAAGTGAGTATATGTCCATTTTCATACTCTTCATGTGGTACCATCGTGCGATGCCTGGATCTTGAATCAATAATTCCTCTTGGAAAATACTTGAGTAATTTTTCATTTTCCCAAACATTAGTATTCTGATACCAATAATATTCACCACTCATTCCAGCATAATTAACAACAAGAGTAGGAGTGTAACCTGTATTGCTATTTCCCCAAAGTGTTGTTACATCTTTATACACAGGAGCTACAGGAATGTTATGTTCAACTCCAGTATGTCCATCCATAATCATGGTCATGTTATGATAAAATGTTGAACCTCCTTCAGGCACAACAAAAATGCCTTCTTCATGAGCTGCTTGTAATATTTGCTGACGTTGATCGCGACGTGGTTGATTGTAACTTTTCACTGAAAGTGCACCAAAAGCTTTTGTACGTCTTATGGATGATCGAGCATCATCCAAACTGTTGATGACGGCTTTGAAGTCGCCATCAGCTCCATAAAGTATATGTCCAGTTGAATAAAGCCTTGGACCAACCATTTGACCACTTTTTAAGAGTTCAGATAGTGCAAAAACAGCTTGAGTATTGGCAGATGGATCATGAGATGTAGTTACTCCGAATGCCAAATTTGCATAAAATTGCCAATGTTTTTGAGTCGTTAAGCCATCTCTAAAACCACCAACATGTGCATGTGCATCAACAATTCCTGGCATGATGGTTTTTCCTGAAACGTCATATACTTTTGCGTTTGAAGGAATAGTGATTTCGGAAGCATTTCCAATAGCTTGAATCTTATTTTGATTAACAATTATAGTTCCGTTTTCAATGACTTTATCACCATGCATTGTAATAATCCTTGCATTTTTAAATGCAATGACTCCATTTGGTTTATCAGTTTTAACTTCAAGATTAATGGTTGTGGTTGGTTTTGTAATGAGTTTAGTTTCAGATGAAGCACTTGCTGAAAAATATTGATTTCCTAATGTCCAATACAAAGTTTTACTGTCGTTGGACCAATGTAGATTTATTCCTGCATCTTCGGTTAATTGAGTGACAGGGACAAAACTTGTTTTATCAGTTAAATCGATTGATGCTCCAGCTTGAGGCATTGGTGCCATATAAACTTTAAACAAGTGTATGAAAGCCACCCATTTTCCGTCAGGACTTGGTAATAAACGGTTACCATGAGAAGATTTGATTAGGGTTCTTTCGTCATTTCCTGTCAGGTCTACACTTTTAAGTTCTTTTGTGATAGCACCTCCAAAAGTTCCTCCATTTTGGTAAATAATACGTTTATCATCATTTGAAAACATTGGATAATCACCTTGTCGAGTTAAAAATTGATTGTTTGTTCCGTTTGAATTTACAATGTAAAGTCCTGGATTTTTATCAAAGGTCCTACCTTGATCACCATTACCTCCTTCTTTCCTGTAGGTAATTTTTTTACCATCGTTTGAAAAGGATGGATTTCTGTATATGCCTTTTCCTGAAGATATTTTTGTTGGATTTCCGCCATTTGATGAGATGATGTATATATTGCCTAAGTTTTCATCATTCCAAGTAACATATACAATCTGACTGCCATCTTTAGAATATGAAGGCTCAAATTCAAAATCATTTCCACTAGTTAATCGTTTTGGTGTTCCGTTTGGCAATTGCATTGTATATAAATAACCAAGTGCGTTAAATACAATATTTCTGCCATTAGGTGAGGTTTTTACGTCTCTAATAACTTTTGCTTTAAAAGTATCTGGGGCAACTGGTGTGTCAAACTCAACAGCTTTTGCAATTTTAATTTTTGTGCTAACTTCAAAAGGAATATTTGTAACTTGAAGTGAATTTATATTGACTTTATTGATTTTTCCTCCAGACCAAAATACAATGTTATCATCATTTGGTGACCAAGAGAAGTTGCTATACACTCCAAATATTGCCCAAGCTTCTTGTTGATCTTTGTTAAGTCCATCAAAAATTGGCCATTCTTCACCAGTTTCAAGGTCATGTATGTATAATACAGTTTTTGTTCTAACACGTTTAATGAATGCTAACTTTTTACCATCATTAGATATTTGTGGTCTAGCAGCTCCTCCTGGACCTCCAGTAATACGTTCAGTATTTCCAGTTACGAGGTCATAACGATTAATGACATAGATTTGACTGTTAGGGTCTTTATTGTATTGGAAAAATCCTCCAGGATATACATCTTCACTATAATATAAATAGCGACCATCTTTTGATATACTTGGTTCGTTTACATCTTGTTGGTCGTTTTTTCTTGTAGTTAATTGAATGCCACTTCCTCCAGAAATATGGTACATCCACATTTCACCAGCACCTAACGAACGAGTAGAAGAAAAGTGCTTTCTTGCAATTAGGTAGTTTCCATCAGGTGTCCAGACAGCATTATTAAGCAACCTGAAGTTTTCCTTTGTAATTTGTTTAGCATTGCTTCCATCAATATTCATAGTCCAAATATTATCACCACCACCAGCATCACTTGTAAATGAAATGGTTTTACCATCAGGACTAAAACGTGGTTGAATTTCAAAGGCCAATCCTGTTCTTAAAGCAGTTGCTTTTCCACCATTTGCGTTCATGATGTAAATATCTCCAAGTAGATCAAAAGCTATTTTGGTTCCATCTGGACTGACGTCTACATTCATCCAAGTACCTTCATCAGTATTAAGGTCAACTTCTTTAAAGTTCCAATCACCTTCAGGATTGGAAACGTCCCATTTTTTGTCTTTGTCTTGAGCAGTTAAGTTTAGTGTTGAAATGAAAAAGAGGGCAATAAATAAGTGAATAGACTTCATTTTTATATGAATTAAAAATTGAAGCAGTAAGATAACTAAAATATCTAAAAATCTATGGTATAAAAAAATCCGACTCTAAAAGAATCGGATTTTAAATAAGCGAAATGTTGTTATACTTTAGGCGAAACGCCTTATTTTACTTTATTTACAATTGCTTCAAAAGCAGCTGGGTCATTCATGGCTAAATCAGCTAAAACCTTACGGTTTAAATCGATATTGTTAGCTTTTAATTTACCCATAAATTGTGAATATGACAATCCGTGTTGTCTAGCTCCTGCATTAATACGCATAATCCATAAAGCACGGAAAGTTCTTTTTTTGTTTCTACGGTCTCTGTACGAATATTGCATCGCTTTGTCAACCGCATTTTTTGCTACTGTCCAAACGTTTTTACGACGTCCGAAGTAACCTTTTGCTTGCTTAAGAACCTTTTTTCTTCTGGCTCTTTTTGCAACTGAATTTACTGATCTTGGCATTTCTTTAATTGTTTTTTTGTAGTAGGCGGCAGTTAATCTGCTCTTTTAAAATTGCCTAACTCCAGGGTTTATAATTTAATTTAACCGGTTAAATAGGTGTTACTTTAAACGTAACATCAATTTAACATTATTCTCGTCAGCATCATGTACTACAGTATCATGAGTTAACGCTAGCTTACGTTTTTTAGACTTCTTTGTTAAGATGTGACTTTTAAACGCATGCTTTCTTTTGATTTTACCAGTACCAGTAAGTTTAAAACGTTTTTTGGCACTAGATTTTGTTTTCATTTTAGGCATTTTCTCCTTAATTTAATTACTTCTCGCTTACTATCTTTATACACCTAAGCTATTTATGAAGGTGTATTTATTATTTGCCTTTTTTTGGAGCAATAAACATAATCATACGCTTACCTTCCAATTTTGGCATTTGTTCTACTTTTCCGAACTCTTCCAAATCTTGCGCTAAGCGCAACAATAAGATTTGACCTTGTTCTTGATATATAATTGAGCGTCCTTTAAAAAATACAAATGCCTTTAATTTAGCACCTTCTTTTAAGAACTTCTCAGCATGTTTCTTTTTAAATTCGTAATCGTGATCGTCTGTTTGAGGACCAAAACGAATCTCTTTTATAACAACTTTAGTTGCTTTAGCTTTTAGAGCTTTATCACGTTTCTTCTGTTCGTAAAGAAACTTTTTATAATCCATTACCTTGCAAACAGGAGGAACAGCATTTGGTGATATTTCTACAAGATCTAGACCTTGCTCATCAGCAATTTCTAGTGCTTGAGTTATTTTGTATACACCAATTTCTACATTGTCACCAACCAGTCGAACTTCTGGCGAAGTGATTTTTCTATTAATTCTGTGTTGATCCTCTTTTACTATCCTTGCAGGACCTTTGTTTTTTCTTCTACGTATTGCTATGGCTATATGGTTTTAATTAGACTTTAAAATTGTTTTAATGTTTTGTTTATTTCTTTTTTCACAAGATTCGAAAATTCTTTTACACTAATCATGCCTAAATCTTCTCCTCCATGTTGTCTAACACTAATTTTGTTTTCGTTTTCTTCATTCTCACCAACGATAATCATATATGGGATTTTTTGCATTTCTGCATCCCTAATTTTTTTACCCATGGTTTCACTCCTATGATCTACGAGGGCGCGAATTTCGTTATTTTCCAGCAAATTTAAAACTTTTTGAGCGTATTTTTCATATTTCTCACTAATTGATAGAATAATTACTTGATCTGGAATGAGCCATAATGGGAAATTTCCAGCTGTATGTTCAAGCAAAATAGCAACAAAACGCTCCATGCTGCCAAAAGGGGCACGATGAATCATCACAGGTCTATGTAGTTCATTATCACTGCCTTTATAGGTTAATTCAAAGCGTTCAGGTAGGTTGTAATCAACTTGAATTGTACCCAATTGCCACTTTCTACCTAAGGCATCTTTGACCATAAAATCAAGTTTTGGGCCATAAAATGCTGCTTCACCATATTCAACCACATAATCCAATCCTTTATCAATGGTTGCAGTTAAAATGGCTTGTTCTGCCTTTTCCCAATTTTCGGTACTTCCTATGTATTTATCAGGATTATCAGGGTCTCTTAATGAAACTTGAGCAGTAAAGTTCTCAAAACCTAATGAACCAAATACATAAAGGACAAGATCAATGACGTTTTTAAATTCTTGGTCTAACTGATCTGGGGTACAAAATAAATGTGCATCATCTTGAGTGAATCCTCTAACTCTTGTTAGCCCATGAAGCTCACCACTTTGTTCATATCTATACACAGTACCAAATTCTGCAAATCGTTTCGGTAAATCTTTATATGACCACTGATTATTATTATATATTTCACAGTGATGAGGGCAATTCATTGGCTTTAATAAAAACTCTTCATCTTCTTTAGGCGTTTTTATAGGCTGAAAGCTGTCTTCACCATATTTGGCATAATGCCCAGATGTTATATATAATTCTTTTTGCCCAATGTGTGGTGTAACTACCATTTCATAGCCAGCTTTTTGTTGTGCCTTCTTAAGGAAATCTTCTAACCTTGCTCTTAATGCTGCACCTTTTGGCAACCATAAAGGTAATCCTTGACCAACTTTTTGTGAGAATGTAAATAATTCTAATTGCTTCCCTAATTTTCTATGATCTCTTTTTTTAGCTTCTTCTAATAGTTCTAAATATTCTGTTAATTCCTTTTGCTTCGGAAATGAGATACCGTAAACCCTTGTAAGTTGTTTGTTGTTTTCATCTCCTCTCCAATAAGCTCCTGCAACACTTAAAATTTTCACAGCTTTAATTATTCCTGTATTTGGAATGTGTCCTCCTCGACATAAATCAGTAAAAGTTGAATGATCACAGAATGTTATCTCACCATCAGTTAAGTTTTCAATTAGCTCAACCTTATATTCATTTTTTTCTGATTTATATTTTGAAAGCGCATCAGTTTTAGAAACCGATTTCATTTTAAAATCATGCTTACCTCTTGCAATTTCAAGCATTTTATTTTCTATGGTTTTAAAATCTTTGTCCGAAATTGAATTATCACCTAAATCAACATCATAATAAAAGCCATTTTCTATAGCTGGACCAATTGAAAGTTTGACTCCAGGGTAAAGTTCTTCCAAAGCTTGAGCTAAAACATGTGAGCTTGAATGCCAAAACGCTTTCTTTCCTTCTTCATCATTCCAAGTATATAAAGTCAGGCTACCATCAGAGGTTAATGGAGTGTTGACTTCAATAATAGTATCATTGAACTTTGCTGATATAACATTGCGAGCAAAACCTTCACTAATATCTTTGGCAACATCCATTGCTGTTATTGTATCAGTATAATTACGTATGCTACCATCAGGTAATGTGATTCTTATCATCCTTAATATTATTAAATGGCAAAGATAATGGTATCATAACAGTCTTACAATAGTATATTGAAGAAATTAGTTGCAGTATTATTGACTATAACTTATTGACAATAAGGGTACAT
>JAGQYS010000035.1 GCA_020435965.1 Flavobacteriaceae bacterium
AATTCCTTACCAAGTGGTTTATTGCCCGAAGGTGTTAATCCTGCTTTGGGTCCAGATGCAACAGGATTAGGTCAAATATTTTGGTACACTCTTGAAGGGCGTGATGAAAACGGAAACGTTACTGGTGGTTGGAATTTGCAAGAATTGCGAAGTATTCAAGATTACTACGTAAAATATGCACTATCCTCTGCAAGTGGAGTATCTGAAGTCGCTTCCATAGGTGGTTATGTTCAAGAATACCAAGTTGATGTAAATCCAGAATTGATGCGTCAATATAATATTGGATTGAACCAAGTAGTAAAAGCAGTTAAGGAAAGCAACAGGGATATTGGAGCACAAACATTAGAGATTAATCAAGCAGAATATTTAGTGCGAGGATTGGGTTATGTAAAATCTATAGAAGACATCGAAAATGCCGTAGTTACGTCTGAAGATTATACAGCAATACGAATTAAAGATATTGGAAAAGTCTCATTAGGTCCTGCAACAAGACGTGGCTTATTAGATAAAGAAGGTGCAGAGGTTGTTGGTGCTGTTGTAGTAGCTCGTTATGGTGCAAACCCAATGGAAGTAATCAATAATGTAAAAGAGAAAATTAACGAATTAAGTGCAGGATTACCTTCCAAAGTATTAGCAGATGGTAGAACCTCACAAGTCACCATAGTACCATTTTATGATAGAACAGAATTGATTCAAGAAACGTTAGGTACACTTAATGAAGCCTTAACATTAGAGATACTAATTACCATTTTGGTCATTATCATCATGGTATTCAATCTTCGAGCATCTGTACTTATATCTGGACTACTACCAGTTGCGGTTTTAATGGTTTTTATAGCTATGAAGTTCTTTGGAGTCGATGCAAACATTGTCGCTTTATCAGGTATAGCAATTGCTATTGGAACAATGGTCGATGTTGGTGTCATACTTTCAGAAAACATTATAAGGCATTTAGGTGAAGATGATGGAACACAATCCATTAATACAGTAGTTTATAATGCCACAGCAGAAGTTTCAAGCGCTATTGTAACCGCAGTAATGACAACAATAATCAGTTTCATTCCTGTATTTACTATGATTGGTGCAGAAGGAAAATTATTTAGACCTTTAGCTTTTACCAAAACATTCGCTTTAACAGCTTCTATCATTGTAGCCTTATTTTTAATTCCACCATTCGCAGCATTTTTATTCAGAAAAAAATCTATTAAAAGTAATTTTAAATATGTTTTAAATGGCGTTTTAATAGCATTGGGTATAGTAGCAATAGTTTACGGTTATTGGTTAGGTCTAATATTGATTGGTTTTGGAATTGTTACACTTATAAAGCAACAAGAAATAGTATCAGAAAAACAAGCCAACCTTATCAATATCATTATTTCAGCATCAGCAATTGTATTTCTGTTAGCCGAATATTGGCGACCATTAGGTGTCGATAAAAGCATCTTCTGGAATCTCATTTTTGTAAGTGTTATTTGCTTTGGTTTATTAGGTGTTTTCTCATTATTTATAAAATACTATACGCGTATTTTAAAATGGTGTTTAGATAATAAATTGTTGTTTTTGTCTATTCCTACTGCGATTGTTATTGCAGGGTTTTTTATTATGAAGAACACAGGCAAAGAGTTTATGCCATCCTTAAATGAAGGCTCATTTCTTCTAATGCCAACCTCAATGCCTCATTCTGGTGTAGAAGAAAACAAACGAGTTTTACAGCAATTAGATATGGCAGTAGCCAGTATTCCAGAAATTGAAACAGTTGTAGGTAAGGCAGGTCGAACAGAATCAGCGTTAGACCCAGCACCTCTATCAATGTATGAGAACATCATTCAGTATAAATCAGAATATATGCTGAATGCAGATGGAGAAAGGCAACGCTACAAAGTAAATGATGATGGTTTGTTTGAACTCAAAGATGGTCGATTAATTCATAACGAAAATATAGCTGTCAGTTCGAGTGCAGTCGAGAACAAAGCGATTATCAAATCAACTTTATTAAATATCCAAAGCTCTCAATTGATTGAAGATAAGGATGGCGAATACTATCGCAATTGGCGACCAGAAATCGAATCACCAGACGATATTTGGAATGACATTGTTGAAGTTACCAAATTACCAGGTGTTACTTCAGCACCAAAGCTACAACCTATTGAAACCCGATTGGTAATGCTTCAAACAGGTATGCGAGCACCTATGGGAATTAAGGTAAAAGGTCAAGACTTAAAGCAAATTGAAGCGTTCGGTGTGCAATTAGAAAACATCATCAAGGAAGCTGAAGGTGTTAAAAAAGAAGCTGTTTTTGCAGACCGTATCGTTGGTAAACCCTATTTGTTAATTGATATTGATAGAGAGAAAATTGCACGTTATGGCATTTCAATACAAGATGTTCAAGATGTATTAAAAGTAGCAGTTGGTGGTATGGTATTAACACAAACGGTTGAAGGTCGTGAGCGATATGGTGTTCGTGTGCGATACCCAAGAGAATTAAGAGCAAATCCAACAGACTTACAACAAATTTATGTGCCAGTTGAAAAAGGCAGTCCTGTTCCATTAAGTGAATTGGCAACCATTCGCTACGAAAAAGGGCCACAAGTCATTAAAAGTGAAGATACCTTTTTAGTAGGTTATGTCTTGTTTGATAAATTAGATGGTTTTGCAGAAGTAAGCGTTGTTGAAAATGCACAAGCATTGATTCAAGAAAAGATAAATTCTGGAGAGCTAACTGTGCCAAAAGGGATCAACTATGCATTCACAGGAACCTATGAAAATCAGTTACGAGCAGAAAAAACCTTATCTGTTGTTGTTCCTTTAGCATTGGCAATCATCTTTTTAATACTGTATTTCCAATTCCGTTCAGTGGGAACTTCGCTAATGGTGTTTACTGGTATTGCAGTAGCCTTTGCGGGTGGTTTTATTATGATTTGGTTGTATGGTCAAGATTGGTTTTTGAATTTCAATTTCTTTGGAGAAAACCTACGTGATTTATTCCAGATGCACCCAATTAATTTAAGTGTGGCTGTTTGGGTAGGCTTTATTGCACTTTTCGGTATTGCAACAGATGATGGTGTAGTAATGGCAACGTATTTAACGCAAACTTTTGATAGAAATACACCAGAGAATAAAAAGGAAATTAGAGCGTCCATAGTAGAAGCAGGAGAAAAACGTATCAGACCTTGTTTAATGACTACAGCTACAACCATTTTAGCATTATTACCAGTATTAACCTCTACAGGACGTGGAAGCGATATTATGATTCCGATGGCAATACCAAGTTTTGGAGGAATGCTTATAGCCTTAATAACCTTATTTGTAGTTCCAGTATTATATAGCTGGAAATCCGAAGTTCAACTTAAAAGAGCAACAAAATGAAATACATAAAAATCAATATAAAAACGGTCTTTGTTCTTTGTGCTTTATCCTTCGTGTTTTCTGCGCAAAGTCAAGAGTTAGAAACGCTTATTGATGTAGCATTAAATAACAATCCAGAAATTCAAAAATTTGAATTGCAATATAAAAGAGCTTCTGAAAAAGTAAATGAAGTCAATACCATTCCCAATACCGAATTTGGTGTAGGTTACTTTGTGAGCGAACCAGAAACACGAACAGGAGCGCAACGATTTAAAGTATCGGCTAAACAAATGTTACCGTGGTTTGGCACAATTACTTCACGAGAAAATTATGTCAGTTCATTAGCTGATGCAAAATATGAAGACATTGTTATTGCAAAGCGAAAATTGATGGCTTCTGTATCACAATCCTATTATAATTTATACGCCAACAAAGCGAAACAAAAGGTGCTAACAGAAAACATTAAACTATTGGAAACCTATGAGACATTAGCACTAACCTCTGTCGAGGTTGGTAAAGCATCTGCTGTAGATGTGTTGCGATTGCAAATGCGTCAAAATGAAATGCAACAACTAAAAGATGTTTTAAGTCAACAGTTTTTAGCAGAACAAACTAATTTGAATAATCTTTTGAACAGGGAAAGTGATGTTCCTGTTACTGTAGTAGATAGTTTAATGATGCCTTCTGAAGACTTTGAAATCACTACCGAAAATTTGGCCTTACATCCCGAATTGCTAAAATATGATAAACTCTTTCAATCAGTAGAACAATCTGAATTATTGAACCAAAAAGAAAGCAGTCCAATGATTGGTTTTGGCTTGGACTATATCAATGTTTCTGAAAGACCAAATATGGATTTTAGTGATAATGGAAAAGATATTGTAATGCCAATGGTTTCGGTATCCATCCCAATTTTTAATAAAAAGTATAAATCAATAACCAAGCAAAATGAGTTAGAACAGCAAGAAATAACAGCTCAAAAACAAGAACGCTTAAACACTTTGGAAACGCTTTTAAGTAAAGCGATTAATGAATGTATTTCTGCAAGAATAAGTTATGCTACGCAAACCAAGAACTTAAAACAAGCCAAAGATGCCGAAGGTATTCTTATTAAAAGCTACGAAACAGGAACGATTGATTTTAATGATGTTCTGGATATTCAAGAACTACAATTAAAGTTTCAAATGAACCAAATAGAATCCATCAGAACTTATTATGTTCAATCAACGATTATTAATTATTTAACACTGTAATAATGAAACATACATATAATATAACAGGAATGACCTGCAATAACTGTAAGGCTTCCGTAGAAAAATATTTAAGTGACATAGACCACGTATCAGAGGTGTCTGTAAATCTTGAAAAGGGTGAAGCAGAAGTTATTATGGACAAGCATATTTCAACTGATATATTACAAAAAGCATTGCCAGAAAAGTATAGCTTATCCGAAAAGAAAGAGAAGAATGTGTTTGCATCTTCCAATATGTCGGAAATGCCAATGGAGGAAGAAAAAAGCAAATTGCAACAATTAAAACCTCTATTGCTTATTATTTTTTATATCGCTTCAGCGAGTACTTTACTTCACTATAAAAATTGGTCTTGGAATGATTTTATGCTCGATTTTATGGGCTTGTTCTATATCGTGTTCAGCTTCTTTAAGATGTTGGATTTAAAAGGTTTTCCAGAGTCCTTCAGTATGTACGACCCTTTGGCAAAACGTCTCCCAATTTACGGTAAAATATACCCATTTATTGAAACTACTTTAGGCATAATGTTCCTAATGCGGCTCGAAATCAACATTGCGCTTATCATCACCCTTGTTGTTTTAGGGATTACCACAATTGGCGTTACAAAAACACTTTTAAACAAGAAAGCTATTCGATGTGCCTGTTTGGGTACAGCTCTTAAGCTACCAATGACAGAAGCTACTTTTATAGAGAACGCTATTATGATAATTATGGCAAGTTTAATGTTAATCTTTTAAAGATTATAAAATCAAAATATTATGAACACACAAGAACACACAAACAACGATAATAAAGGTATGAGCAATTACACTAAATTCTTTTTGATGTTGGGAGCATCATTTGTTGCAATGTATATCACAATGTACTTAAACACTTATGAATTTGACCACGTATGGTTTAGTCTAACACGATTTTATATGGTCTGTTTAGGTATTGCAGCTATGGCTTTAATTATGTTTTTCTTTATGAAGAATATGTACACGAATAAAAGGAAAAATTTGGGTATTGTAATAGGTAGCATCGTCCTTTTCCTTGGTGCTTTAGGTTTAGTACGTGACCAAAAATCAACCGTAGGTGATGTCCTTTGGATGAAGGGTATGATACCACATCATTCCATAGCAATTCTAACAAGTGAAAGAGCAGATATAAAAGACCCAGAAGTTAAACAATTAGCAAATGATATTATAAAAGCACAGAAAAAGGAAATAGAAGAAATGAAAGCAATGATAAAACGATTAGAAAATGAAAAATAATAAAATAGTCATATACATAGGTTTATTGGCAGTAGGTTTGCTCTTGGGTTGGTTCCTATTTGGTGGTTCATCAAAAGAAGAAACAGAGCATAATCACGACAAGGTTTCAGAAACCAATCAAATGTGGACCTGTTCTATGCATCCACAGATTATGCAACCAGAACCAGATGATTGTCCCATTTGTGGGATGGATTTAATTCCTGCCGAAAGCAGTGCAGATGGTCTGTTAGCTGACCAATTCAAGTTAACCGAAAACGCTATGGCATTGGCAAATATTCAAACAACCATAGTAGGCAAGGGAAATATTGATGGCAACACGATTAAATTATCTGGTAAAATTGCTGAAAATGAAGAAGCAAACGCTGTACAAGTCAGTTATTTTTCAGGTAGAATAGAACGTTTAAATATCAGTTTTACAGGCGAAGAAGTTCGTAAAGGTCAATTATTAGCAACCGTTTATTCGCCAGAATTGTATGCAGCACAGCAAGAGTTAATTACAGCTTCATCTTTAAAAGAATCTCAACCTGCATTATATAAGGCAGTTCGCAATAAATTAAAATTATGGAAACTTTCTGAAAGTCAAATCAATCAGATTGAAGAAACTCAAACAGTAAAAGAAAACTTTCCAGTTTATGCAACCGTTTCAGGCACAGTTTCAGAAAAATTGGTAGAACAAGGCGATTACATCAAACAAGGTCAACCTTTATTAAAAATTGCAAATCTAAATATGGTTTGGGCAAATTTTGATGTCTATGAAAATCAAATAGATGTATTTAAAAAGGGTCAAGAAGTTTTAGTGACTACAAACGCTTATGCTAATAAGGAGTTTAAAGGGAAAGTAGATTTCATTGACCCAATTTTAAATACTAAAACGAGAACAGTAACCTTGCGTGTTGTGCTTAATAATAAAAACGATGTATTTAAACCAGGAATGTTTGTAACCGCCAATATTGAACGAGTTTCAAGTAGTAATAATGAGGTATTAACAATACCAGCATCTGCTGTACTTTGGACAGGTGAACGCTCTGTAGTGTATTTAAAAACCAGTCCAGACCAAACCGTTTTTGAAATGCGTGAAGTGGTTTTAGGCAATCACATTGGTAATGCATACGAAGTTTTAGAAGGCTTATTTGTTGGGAATGAAATCGTAACTAACGGAACATTTACAGTCGATGCAGCAGCACAATTACAAGGTAAAAAATCCATGATGAATAAGGATGGTGGCAAAGTAATGACTGGTCACGAAGGACATTTAGGAATGGATAATAATGCATCAAATAAAAAAAGTAACTATACCAATAATAATGCACGTTTGACAGTGCCTGAGAATTTTCAAGAACAATTAAAAGTTGTTTATAATGATTATATCAATTTAAAAGATGCTTTAGTTAAAGAAGATTCAAAAAATACTTCAGTTAATGCAACAAGTTTATTAAACAATTTAAGTAAAGTGGATATGAAATTATTATCAGACAATAATGCTCACACACATTGGAAGTCATTAGTCAAAGAAATACAATCTTCTGCAACATCTATTTCTAAAACCTCTGATATAAAGACTCAAAGAGACCATTTCAAGCATTTATCATCACACTTAATAAAAGCTGTACAACTGTTTGGTGTTAGTGAGAAAGTCTATGTGGAATTTTGTCCTATGGCAGATAACAACAATGGTGCTTACTGGTTGAGCAAAGAAGAAAAAGTAATCAATCCATATTTTGGTGATGCAATGCTTACCTGTGGAGAAGTAAAACAAGTTATAGAATAATAATAAATCAGAGAATATTTCAAACAAAAAACCCTGAAAACAATAAAGTTTCAGGGTTTTTTTGTGGTACCTCCAGGAATCGAACCAGGGACACACGGATTTTCAGTCCGTTGCTCTACCAACTGAGCTAAGGTACCTCGCCAAAGCGGTTGCAAATATATATTCATTTTTGTTATTCCCAAAAGAAAACTTGTAAAAATTGGATACAAATATCCAACTCATTTTTCAACTCACAATGTTAAGCAATCCATAATTCTTGGTTTTGAAAAAATCTATGCTTTATATTACGCTTGGTTTTGTAAATTTACGTTTTTTTATTTGTGATATGAACTTAATTATTGATGTTGGAAATACCAAAGTAAAACTTGCAGTTTTTAAAGAACAGAAACTTGTTAAGAAAGCTTCTGCAACTCACAAAAACTTCCTAAGTAAAATTAATAAAATTCAAAAGGATTATCCAGAAATACAACATAGCATTATCTCATCTGTAGCAAACATTTCTGATCAAGATATTGAGCAACTTAAAAGTAAATTTAAGATCCTGGTTTTAAACAGATCAACTAAAGTCCCTTTTAAAAATTGTTATGAGACACCTACCACATTAGGAGTAGACCGAATTGCGCTTGTAAGCGCTTCTGTAAACAAATATCCAGATAAAAATGTCTTAATTATTGATGCTGGAACTTGTATAACCTATGATTTTATTACTGCTCAAGACGAGTATCTCGGAGGCGCTATTTCTCCGGGCATTAAAATGCGTTATAATGCGCTACATAATTTAACTGCAAACTTACCGTTATTAGATATAAAACCTCCCAAAAATTTAATAGGAAATTCAACATCTGAATCCATTCATTCAGGAATTATCAACGGAATTTTGAAAGAAATAGATGGCATTGTTCAGGAATATGAAAAAAAATATCAAGATTTAACAGTTATTTTAACAGGAGGAGACACTAAATTCTTGTCAAAGCAATTAAAAAGTAGCATATTTGCGAACTCAAATTTCCTTTTAGAGGGTTTAAACTTTATTTTAGAATATAATACAAACGAATGATTAAAAAACTTTGTATAGTTTTATTTGCCTTAGCTGCATTAAATAATTACGCTCAAGAAGGTACAACATCTCCTTATTCATTTTATGGAATTGGCAGTTTAAAATTTAAAGGAACTACTGAAAATAGAAGCATGGGTGGACTTAGCATCTATTCTGACAGTATACATGTAAACCTGCGTAATCCAGCCTCTTATGGAGGAAATAGCTTAAAAGTTGCTGGATATAATAATGAAAGCCGTCCAATAAAATTTACGGTTGGAGGCTCACATAGCAGCACAACACTTAAAACAAATTCTGACTCTCAAGAAGCTGGTTCAACAACCTTTGATTATTTGGCAATGTCAATGCCAATAGGGAAATTAGGTGTAGGTTTTGGGTTAATGCCTTATACTTCTGTTGGCTATAAATTAGAATCTTTAAATGACTCAGATGTACTAACAAATAGATATAGAGGAGAAGGAGGCGTTAACAAAGCATTTTTAGGACTAGGTTACCAAATAGCAAAAGATATTAAGATTGGAGTAGATGCAAGCTACAATTTTGGAAATATTCAAAACTCGGCAATTGAATTTCTGTATACTGATGAAGGCGAATTAATACAATATCAAAGTAGAGAGTCCAATCGTTCAGATATAAGTGGACTTAATTTTAATTTTGGCATGACTTATACGCCAATGATCAGTGAAAAACTACAGTTAACAACTGCGTTTACTTTTAAGCCTAAAAGTGAGTTAACCTCAACAAACCAAAGAACTATAGCAACTATTGTTATTAATCCAATTTCTGGGCAAGAATTTCCGGTAAATGAAATTGAACAGGATTTAGAAGCCAATGGGTTAAAAACCACAACACTTACTTTACCTTCAAAAACAGCCTTTGGAGTTGGAATCGGACAACCTAGAAAGTGGTTTTTTGGAGCTGAATATACTTCATTAAAAACTAGCCAATTCTCTAATCCGATTTTCAGTATAGATAATGCAACCTTCGAAGATGCATCGGAAATTGCATTTGGAGGATTTTATATCCCACAGTACACATCATTCAATAAGTACTGGAAACGAATAGTTTACAGAGCAGGAATGCGCTTTGAAAACACTGGGTTAAAGATTAATAATGAGGCCATAAAAGAGTTTGGCATATCTTTTGGAGTAGGTATACCAGTTGGACAAGCGTTCTCAAATGCTAACTTTGGATTTGAAGTTGGGAAAAGAGGAACCACAAACCAAAATTTGATACAAGAAAATTTTGTAAACTTCCAACTTAGTTTATCATTAAACGATAGATGGTTCGAAAAAAGAAAATTTAACTAATTAATATTTAATACTTGAATTATGAAGACGAAAATTACACTGTTAGTAGCCTTGCTTTTTTTAGGGTTTAACTTCGCAACTGCTCAAGATAATCAGGAAGATCTTAATACGCTTTCTATATTTAGCGAGTATGCTAAAGCAAAAAATTATGATGCAGCTTATGGTCCTTGGATGGAGCTAAGAAATCGTAATCCTAAATTTAACAGAGCAATTTTTACCTACGGAGAAAATATCTTAGAACATAAGATTGAAAACTCTTCAGGTGCAGAAAAAGTAGGTTTTATAAAAGACCTAGTAAAAATGTGGGAAGAAAGACGTGAGCATTTTGCCAGTAAAACTCCAGAAGGCGAATTCCTGGCCAAAGCATGCCAATTGCAGTATGATTACAAAACTGAGTTAAACATGACTGACAGCCAATTGTATGAATGCTTTGATAACGCATATAAAGCTGATGAGGCTACATTTACAAACCCAAAATCTCTATATACTTACTATAAGTTAATGGTAAATCTTTACGATGCTGGTAAAAAACCTGCAGAAGAATTGTTTACTAAGTATGATGAAATTTCAGAAAAAGTAGAGTCGGAAGTAAAAAACTATACAAAACTTTTAAATAAATACATACCAGCTGGTGACAGTGATGAAGAGATAAAGCTAAGTAAAAAAGACGAAAGAATAGTTAAGTCTTACACTACTTATCTTAAAGCGTATGACCAAATTTCATCTGGTATGGATAAAGATTTAGGTGATCGTGCCAATTGTGAAAACTTGGTTCCTTTATACACTAGAAACTACGAACAAAACAAAAACGATGGTTTATGGTTACAAAGAGCAATGAACAGATTGTATACTAAAGAATGTACAGATGATCCATTGTTTGTTAAAATAGTAGAACAAAAAAACAGCTTAGAGCCTAGTGCTGATACCGCTTATTATTTAGGATTATTAAAAGAAAAGAGCGGTGATGATGCTGCAGCTTTAACCTATTACAATCAAGCAGTTGACTTACAAACTGATGATTATGAAAAAGCTAAAATCCTTTATAGAATTGCTTCAGGTTTCAAGAAAAAAGGAAGCTATGGCCAGGCAAGAACCTATTATCAAAAGGCGCTAGAAGCTAGTCCTTCATCAATGGGTAAAGCACATTTAGCAATTGCTCAAATGTATGCTAGTAGTGCTAATAGCTGTGGAGATGACAACTTTAGTAAAAGAGCTGTATATTGGTTAGCCGCTCAAGAAGCAAGAAAAGCTGGAAGAGTTGATGCAAATTTATCTAGAGATGCTGCCAATACAGCTGAAAACTATATGGCTAAAGCACCAAGCAAAAGTGAAGTGTTCTCTGCTGGACGAGCAGGTGAGACTATTAATATTGGTTGCTGGATTCAACGTAGTGTTAAAGTGCCAAGCCTATAATGCCGTTAAAAATATTAGATATTAAATTTTACATAGTCACAGTTTTTACTGTGACTATGTTTTTTGCATGCAAAAATAATTTTAAAGAAGTCCAGAATATTGGTATTGTAGATAGTGGTCCACTTACCATTGCAGAAAACATCAATACAAAATATACAGATTCCGGAAGCCTTAAAATGAATCTAAAAAGTGCAAAGATGCTCGATTTCTCAAATAGGGAATTTGCATTTTTTGAGTTTCCAAATGGCGTAGACCTTGATATTTATGATGATGACAACAATAAAAGCAATGTGATTGCAGATTATGCTTTGGTTTACACAAAAACCGATTTAATTGACCTTAGAGGTAATGTAGTGCTCAGAACTCATAATAATGATACATTGTTTGCTGAGCAATTATACTATGACCAAAAAACAGAGTGGCTCTTTACTAATCAGCCTGTAAAATTTGTAAGAAAGAATGAAATCATTAACGGAAATGGTTTTGACTCCAACAGAAATTTTACTAACGCCGAAGTTTTAGAGACTACAGGAATTATCTATATAGACGAATAATACGTATCTTTGCCGTATTAAATTTTTTATATTAGAAATGAAACATCCAATTTTGAAATGCAGTCGTACAACGAAACGTTTATTTTGGATGTTACATGTGACCTTTGAAAAGCAATAAATATTTTCACATGAAATTACTTCAATTTTTACAGTACGCATATTTGTTTTTTGTAGTGCTCTTTCTATATGATGCCATAAGCAATTGGAATATAGACAGAAACCGTTCATACATGTCGCTGTTTTTTGCAGCATTGGCAATTTTTATGTTCTTTTTCAGAAAAAAATACAGAAAACGATTTGAAGATCGTGGTAAACTATAACCATGAGTTACCAAGTTGTCATCATCATTATATCCTTGTTATTTTCGGCTTTTTTCTCAGGCATGGAAATTGCCTATGTGTCGTCAAACAAAATTCACATAGAAATCGAGAAAAAGCAAAGTGGTTTGCTGGCAAGAATACTTACAAAACTTACCGTTAAACCTTCAAAGTTTATTGCCACTATGCTTATTGGCAATAACATTGCTTTGGTTATCTATGGGTTTTTTATGGGAGATTTGCTTGTTAACTGGTTTCAAACCATGTTGCCTTCCAACTATCAAATTATCAATGTTGCCCTTACAGATTTTAGTTTGCTTATTCAAACCATTATATCTACACTATTGATTCTTATAACTGCTGAGTTTTTACCTAAAGTGTTCTTTCAGATTTATTCAAACTCACTACTCAAAATATTTGCTGTTCCAGCATACATATTTTATGTGATGTTTTCATTTATTTCAGATTTTGTCATTTGGATTTCAGATGTCGTACTCAAACAATTCTTTAAAACCGAAGGAGACGAAGTGCAACTGGCTTTTACCAAAGTGGAATTGGGCAATTACATTAGTGAACAAATGGAATCGGTTGAAGAAAAGGATGATATAGACAGCGAAATACAAATTTTTCAAAATGCATTAGAGTTTTCAGATGTGAAAGCACGTGAAGTCATGATACCAAGAACCGAATTGGAAGCGGTTGAAATACATGATTCTGTGAAGTCATTAAACGAGTTGTTTACAGCTACTGGTTACTCAAAAATACTGGTTTACAAAACCACCATTGATGATATTTTGGGCTATGTGCATTCTTTCGATTTGTTTAAAAAACCTAAAACAATAAAGTCTATCGTAATGCCTGTTGAATTTGTTCCAGAAACCATGTTTGTAAAGGATATTTTGAATATTCTTATAAGAAAACGAAAAAGTATTGCTGTGGTTCTTGATGAATATGGAGGTACCTCAGGCATTATCACAGTTGAAGATATTGTCGAGGAACTGGTCGGTGAAATTGAAGATGAACACGATAGTATTGAGCTTCTAGAAGAACGAATAAACGAAAAAACATATAAATTATCGGCTCGTTTAGAAGTGGATTATTTGAACGAAACCTACAAACTAAACCTTCCGGAAAACGAAAACTATGAAACCTTAGGAGGCCTAATAGTGAATGTTACACAAGGCATTCCAGAGAAAAACGAACAAGTAAAAATTGAAAACTTTTTGTTTACAATATTAGAGGTTTCAACCACAAAAATAGACCTCGTTTCGTTAGAAATTCTGGATGATGAGTAAATTTCCCACAAGAACCAAATTAATACGTTCAACTACTTTTATAATTTAATAGAAAATGGTATTTTCGCCCACTATATTTAATAAAAATTAAAAGAACCAATGGCAATTTTAAATAAAATAAGACAACGCTCACTTTTCTTGATATTAGTTATTGCGTTAGCACTTTTTTCATTTGTATTAGCAGACCTGTTTAGAAACAGTAGCGGCTTTTCTAGTAAATCACAAAATGTTGTAGCCACCATAAACGGTATTGATGTAGATCGTGAGGACTTTATGAACAGGGTAGAAAGCACTCAAAGACAATTTGGTAACTCCATGACTAGTACTCAAGCAATGAATCAAGTTTGGGATCAAGAAGTTAGAGAAGCTGTGTTTGAAACACAATATGAAGAACTCGGTTTAACTGTTGAAAGGGACTACATAAGAAATTTATTAAGCCAAAGTCTTGGAGGTTTTGAAGAATTTAAGAATGACGCAGGAGTTTTTGATGAAAATAAATTGAACGAATTTATTGCCAACCTTAAGGCAATTCAACCAGAAACAGCAATATTAAACGGTTCGCCAATTAACTATCAGGCATGGACCAATTTTGAAGAAAACATAGCTGCTTCAGGAAAAGAACAAATGTATACCAATATGGTTAAAGCAGGCGTTATTGGTACTTTGGCTGATGGAGAACTAGATTATAAGCTTGAAAATGACAAAGTAGATTTAAGATATGTTCAAATTCCGTTTGCGTCTATTCCAGATAGTACTATAACTGTTTCACAAAGTGATATCAAGGCTTACATCAATAAACATAAAGAAAAGTATGAGGTTGATGAATCCAGAGACCTTCTTTTTGTTCAGTTTAAAGAAGAGCCTTCCCTTGAAGATGAAGAAGCAGTAAAGCAAGAAGTACTTGCATTGATAAACGGAAAAGAAGATAACCCAACAACAACCAATGTTGATGAAACGGAAATTGGCTTTAAAGATACAAAAGACGATGCGACCTTTTTAGCAGAACATTCAGTTACAAAATTGTATGATGGTTATGTGTTTAAAAATGCATTGCCAACTAATATTGCCGATACTATATTTAATATGAGCATTGGCGATGTATATGGACCTTATAAAGATGGCAACCTTTACAAAGCAACCAAATTAATTGATGTAAAGCAAGTAGCAGATTCAGCAAAAGTACGCCACATATTAATTCCGTTTGCAGGAGCTACCAGAGTAGATCCTTCAGTAACCAAAACAGATGCTGAAGCTAAAAAAACAGCAGATAGTATTTATAACGTACTTAAAGGAAACCGTTCTAAATTTAAAAGTTTATTAGATTTATCTTCAGATAAAGTAAGTAATGAAAAAGATGGTGAAATAGAATTTGCTTTTACAGATAGTTTTGCTCCAGAATTCAGAGATTTTTCTTTTGAAAACAAAGTTGGTGCTTTAGACGTTGTGAAAACCTCATTTGGATACCATATCATAGAAATATTAAAACAGGGAAACACTCAAAAAGCAGTAAAAATAGGACACTTATCACTGCCAATTGAAGCCTCTGAAGAAACAATTGACGAAGCCTATACAAAAACCTCCAAATTTGAAATAGCTGTAACCAATGGTGTTTTTAAAGATGTTGCTAAAGAAAATGGCTATTCAGTAAAACCTGTTAGCAATATAAAAGCACTTGATGAAACAATTCCAGGACTGGGTGCACAACGCGCCATGGTACGTTGGGCTTTTGAAGATGGTGTAAAAGTTGGAAGCGTAAAAAGATTTAATATTCAAGGTGGTGGTTATGCTGTCGCTGTAGTAAGTGCTATTAATAAAAAAGGATTAATGACTCCAGAGAAAGCTTCGGTTACTGCATTGCCAGAAATCAGAAAAGAGAAAAAAGCGGCCTTAATTAAAGAACGAATTTCTGGAAATACTTTAGAAGAAGTATCATCAAGTGAAGGGCAAACCATAAAAACAGCTGTTGCTGTAAATATGAAAAACCCAACCTTGTCTGGAGCAGGAAGAGAACCTTATGTTATTGGTGCTGCTTTTGGGTTAAATGAAGGAGAAACTTCTAAAATATTAAAAGGTAATTTAGGGATGTATATGGTTCAAGTAACAAAAATAACCAAGGCAGCAGAATTACCAAGCTACCAAGCAGCAGCCAACAGAGTAGGTTCTGCAAAATCAAATAGCGTTAATATGGCTTTGTTTACTGCTTTGAAAGAAGCTGCTGATATTGATGATAATAGAGCTACTTTTTACTAGTAGACCGAATATATATTATAAAAAAAGAGCCTTTTTAAAAGGCTCTTTTTTTATAATATCATTTTATGATAAGGAATAATGGTATGAAAACCTTTTTGTTTAAAATAATCCATTTCATTAAAATTCCCAGTGGCTAAAACAAAATCGCCTCCCCAAGCTCCAAGACTTTTGATGGCTCTAGAATAATCAGGAAACAACGAAGATTTTATTGTTGGTAAATTAATGAGATTCGATATTAGTTGCTCATGTTTTGTGATTAATATTTCAAATTCTGAAACGGTATCGCAATTAATAACAGTATCTGTAATGGCATTAATTTCTGATATAGCTGCTGCCAAATTATTCTTATTTGAATTATAGAGATCAATACCTTCACGGCTGTTTTGTTTTTGGTTTAGGTGCACAAAAAACAACTCCTCTTTAAAACTAGGATTGAAATCAACTAAAATCACTGTTCTTTTATTATCCAACATTTTTTTCTGATAAACAATAGGTTGGTTATATTGAGCACAGGCAATGTCATAACCACTGCCACCAAATGTGAGTTCAAGCAATTGATAAGCATCAACATTTGCCCAATTAGCAATATTATTAATTAAAGTTGAAGAGCTTCCTAATCCCCAATTATTCGGAAAATCGAGCTTGGTAGTGACTCTAAATCCATTTTCATCATTCAAAAAATTAGGATTTAGTTGTTTGACAGCACTTAATATTTGAATGACTCTTTTCTCAATATCATTGCGAGGATTTAAAAAATCCGAAGCAATATTTTCCATCGGAAAATTAGCCTCAAACCAAACTTCTCCTTTAAAGTCAATACTCCTCCAAAGGAGCTGAGGATTATCAATTGACTCAACGGTTAAGCTCTGGCCATATTTTGTAGGCAATGCCAAGGCTTTAGCACCATCTAGCACAACATACTCTCCGGTTAATAATAACTTTCCGTTGCTTCTATAGGTTGTCACTATTGTCTAAGTTTTTCAATGGCTTCTACCACTGCATTATGAGTTACTACATGAGTTTTAAAATGCTCAACGAGAGCCTTTTTTTCTTCGTTGTTTGCATTGTACTGGTTTAAAATATTCATCAGATGCATTTTCATATGTCCTTGCTGTATTCCAGTAGTAGTAAGTGATCTGAGTGCAGCAAAGTTTTGTGCTAAGCCAGCAACAGCAACAATTTGCATAAGTTCTTTAGCGTTAGGTTTTCCTAAAAGTTCTAAAGATAATTTTACTAATGGATGCAAGTTTGTAAGTCCGCCAACAGTTCCTAAAGCCAATGGTATTTCCAACCAAAATTTAAAAATCCCATCTTCAACCGAAGCATGAGTGAGACTACCATATGAGCCTTTTCTTGAAGCATAGGCATGTACACCAGCTTCAATAGCTCTAAAATCATTTCCTGTTGCTAATACTACAGCATCAATACCATTCATAATGCCTTTATTGTGAGTGACAGCTCTGTAAGGTTCAACTTCGGCAATTTTTACAGCTTGTAAAAACTTATTTGCAAAGGCTTCAGGAGCTATGCTTTTATCTTCATTAAGTTCAGAAACCTTGCAACTTACTTCTGCTCTTACTAAACAATTTGGAACATAATTTGACAGAATGCTCATCACAATTTCAATATCAGAAGGACTTAAATTCTCAAAGCTTTGAGTATTATTTTTAAATGTCTTTGCAAATTGCTCTAAGCAAGAATTGATAAAATTTGCTCCCATGGCATCTTGTGTTTCAAATGATGCATGAAGCTGATAGTAATTATCAAGTAAATCTGTTTTGTCAATCAATTCAATATCTAAAATTCCTCCACCTCTTTTTTCCATGTTTTTGGTTATGGAATTAGTATCTGAAAGAAGTTGAGGTTTAATATATTTGAAATAAGACTTTAGTTGTTCAACATCTCCTTTATATATAAAATGTACTTGACCAATTTTGGTTGTAGATATCACTTCAGCTTTAAAGCCACCTCTATCTAGCCAAAACTTGGCAGCTTTACTAGCCGCTGCAACCACAGAACTTTCTTCAATAGCCATAGGAATGGTATAGTGTTTCCCATTAATCAAGAAATTGGGAGCAACACCAAGTGGCAAATAATAGTTGGTAATTGTATTTTCAATAAACTCATCATGCAAACTTTGTAGTTTGTCATTGGTATTCCAATATTGTTTTAATATAGATTTTGCATCTTTGCTATTAGAAAAATAAGTATTTACAATCCAATTTATTTTATCGGATTTTGAGAGTTTAGAAAAGCCAGAAACGTATTTAGCCATGAAATAAAATAAATAAAATGCAAAGATACTATTCTTGCAGGATAACTCCTTAAATTGTTAAAATCTTAAGCAATTTATCCTGTTTAAATGTAGAATGCTTAAAAATGTTGTAATACTCAATGCGTTTTTTTACATTGCAGCAACAATAAGGCGAACTTATTTTAACTTATGAACCGAATATTCTTTAAAAATGACAGCACTTCAGTCTTCTTTTATTCGGTTTTTATTCATTTTAAATTACTAACTAATAACTATACAAATGGCAGATATTGTTAAAGATTCTGAAGAACAAGAATTGTTTGGACATCCAAAAGGACTATTTTATTTATTTTTTGCTGAATTATGGGAGCGTTTCAGTTTTTATGGAATGAGAGCTTTGCTAACGCTTTATATGGTTCAAGAAGTATTTAAGGCATTGGCGGAACGCGATACTGCAACTGCTGTTGTTTATGCTTCTTATGGATCATTGGTTTACGCATCAACTGTAATTGGAGGACGTATTTCTGATAAAATACTTGGAATGAGAAGCTCCATTTTTTTAGGTGGTATTTTAATGGCATTGGGTCATTTCGTTTTAGCTATAGAAAATAATATAGCCTTCTTTTTAGCATTATCATTTATTATAGTTGGGAATGGTTTTTTTAAACCAAATATTTCAACTTTTGTAGGTTCGTTATATAAAGATGGAGACACTAGAAAAGATTCTGGATTTACCATTTTTTATATGGGCATTAATATAGGAGGATTTGTAGCGCCATTACTTTGTGGATGGCTTGGTGAAACTTATGGATGGCATTATGGTTTTGGTTTGGCAGGAATTGGAATGCTAACAGGTTTAATTTTCTTTTGGAGCGGTATTAAGAAAAATGTATTTGGAAATAATGGTCTGCCTCCAAATCCTGAGATTTATGAAAAGAAAATTTTAGGAATTCCTCAAAAAACATTTGTGCCAATTGTAGCGTTTTTATCTGCACCACTAATTGCATATATTTTATCATCTTATAAGGCAATAGCAAATGGAGAATCATTTTTAGGAGACGAAACTATAGTTGGTTTACTCTTTAAAATAATTGGTGTTGCAGTTGTGCTTTACATGGCTTTTATTATGTTTAATGCCACGTTAGAAGAAAGAAAGAAATTATTCATGGCTGTTTTGATAACTTTCTTTATGACACTTTTTTGGGGATTTCATGAACTCTCTGGAAGTGTAATAACTTTATTTGCATCTAGGAATGTTGACTTGTCAATTATTAATGCTAGTCAAACAAATGCACTAAATTCAATGTTTATAATTATTTTGGCAATTCCTATTTCACTCTTGTGGGCATACTTATCTAAAAGAGGGTTAAACCCTAGAACTCCTTATAAATTTGGTTTAGGATTGGTTTTAGCTGGAGTTAGCTTCTACATACTTGCTTTAAGTGGAGGAAGTGCAAATGAAAATGGAATGGTGCCAATGTGGTATCTATTTGCAATGTACTTTATTATTTCTGTGGGAGAATTGTTTATGTCTCCTGTAGGCCTATCTAAAATTACAGATTTATCGCCAAAACGTATTGTAGCCTTCATGATGGGAATATGGTTTTTATCTTCAGCCTACGCATTTCAAATTGTTGGTTTTATATCAAAACAATTGGCTGTTGAAAGTACAGAAGCAAATGTTGGAGGTTTTGAAACTTTAAATGTTTATATAGATGGTTTTGCAATTATTGCTAAATATTCTATTGGAGCTGGTCTAGTTGTGCTTGTATTTGGTCCATTAATGAAAAAATTAATGGGTAATGTACATTAATAAAAATATAAACTTATTGTCATGAACGACACGTCAACAGAACAGTTTTTTAAAAGTACGGTTTTAGGGCATCCTTCTGGCCTATTTGTCCTGTTTTTTACCGAAATGTGGGAACGTTTTTCATATTACGGAATGCGTGCCTTGTTAGTGCTATTTTTTACAGCTTCTATAATGGATGAAGGTTGGGGCTGGCCAAGGGAACATGCCATGGCATTGTTTGGGACTTATACAGGATTGGTGTATTTGTCTACAATGCTAGGTGGTTATTTTGCCGATAAAATTATAGGCTATCGCTATGCAGTTGCCGTTGGAGCATTGCTTATGACTTTAGGTCATGCTTGTATGGCTCTGGAAACTCAATTCTTTATATATACTGGATTAACTTTACTAGTATTTGGTAGTGGTTTTTTTAAACCAAATATGACCTCGATCATTTCAGAAATGTATAAAAACCACGAACATAAAAAAGATGGTGCTTATACCATTTTTTACATGGGAGTTAACGCTGGAGCATTCCTTGGTATTTTATTATGTGGTTACCTTGGTGAAAAAGTAGGTTGGAGCATAGGCTTTGGATTGGCTGGAATATTTATGCTGTTCGGATTGCTTCAATTTTGGTTCTCACAAGATATTTTTGGCAATATTGGACTAAAACCAACGGCTGAATCTAAAGCTGCCCAATTACAAGATGATACAGATAAAAGAAATCCGTTTACCACTTGGCAAATGGCTTTAGTGGCTTTATCAAGTTTATTAGGTTTATTGTGGCTAATCAATTCACCAGCATCTAAAATATCTGGAGGTAGTTTTAATATGTTTCGATTTGAAATAGGTGGATTAGGTGGTAATGATATTGTTATACTTTCAGCCTTTGCCATGTTTGTTGTTTTGTTGGTTTATAGATTGACGCAATACTCAAAAATTACAAGAGATAAAATGATAGCCATCGCCTTCTTTTGTTTCTTAATTATATTTTTCTGGGGAATTTTTGAGCAAGCACCAGGAACACTAACAATTTTCGCAAGTGATTATACCAATAGAGTATTAACAGGAAGTGCTAGTTTAACTTTTTTAATAGTGAACTCGTTGGTTGCTATTGTTCCTTTAGCAATTATAAATTGGGTACTGTTGAAACTCTTTAAACAAACCTTTAAAAAATACGGTTTAGCTAATATTATTTTAGCCATTAGTTTTGTGATTATTTGGATTATCACTTTATGGATGCTTACCAACGAATGGTATATGGCAGGATTTGTAGAGTTGTCAGATGGATTCAGGGAGTTTTTATTAATCGAAGAAAGTTTAAAACCATTAACAGAAGTTCCTGCATCATGGTTTGGTGTGTTGAACTCACTTTACATTATCACATTTGCACCATTGTTTTCAAAATGGTGGGAAAGTAAGTATAACCCAACAGCCAATATGAAATATGCTATAGGAATGTTTCTGTTGGCATTAGGAATGGCTTGTGTGGCTTTTGGTGCTGGTGGTATTGAAGCAGGTGCAAAAACCGCATCAGTGAGCATGATCTGGTTAATTCTTGTTTATTTGTTCCATACGCTTGGTGAGCTTTGTATTTCTCCAGTGGCATTATCATTGGTAAGTAAATTATCTCCAGCTAGAATGATTGCCTTTATGTTTGGTGTGTATTACTTGGCAGTTGCAATAGGAATGAAATTGGCAGGTGTTTTTGGTGAAAACGTTGATAAAATTGCAGATGAAAAAGGCATAAGTTATTTTTTCTGGATGTTAACAGCTATTGCAGCCATATTAGGTGTATTCTCAATGGTTATGCAGCCTGTGATTAAAAAACGCATGCATGGTGTCAGATAATCGATAAATTCGTTAAAATTAACGTAAAACACCCTAAATTAGAGCGGTTTTTTGTAATTTGGCACACATTTCGCCCTAAGTTTAACAAAAGCCCAAAGAAATGAGAACATACTTATTCATACTTGCTTTAGCCTTTTCTGGCTTTATAAGTGCACAAGAAATCAATTGGATGTCACTTGAAGAAGCTGTAGCTATGCAAAAGAAAAATCCAAAAAAAATAATAATGGATGTTTATACCAATTGGTGTGGGCCTTGTAAATTGCTTGACAAAAACACCTTTCAAAATAAAGATGTAGCTGCTTACGTGAATAAACATTATTATGCAGTAAAATTTAATGGCGAAGGTAATGAAGTCATCAATTTTAATGGCAATGAGTTTAAAAACACCAATTATAAACCTGAATTAGCAAACAAGCGAAACAGTGTACATGATTTAACACGCTATTTTAATGTGAGTGCCTACCCAACAATGGTGTTTATTGATGAGCAAGGCGGTTTTATTTTTCCGTTAAGAGGCTATAAAACACCACAACAATTGGAGTTGTACTTAAAAATGTTTAAGAACGATGACCATAAGGACATGAAAACCCAAGAAGCTTTTAATGAGTATTACAAAGCTTTTAAACCGGAATTTATACAGAAATAAATTAGTAATTATATACAAATGCTCCCTTTTCGCTCGTTTTGTGGAAAGGGATTTTTTTTGCTTTACAAGTTTCTTGCCACCTATTTTGGTAACTTTTGTAATTACTTCCATCGCTAATAATAAGTTCTGGTTGTAAACTATCTATAAGCCTATTTAAATTTAGTTTAGGAGAATTTCGCAGTAAAACAAACTGAGGTTTAAAAGAAAGGGATTTGTACACACCCAAACTATCAATAACCAAAAGTAATTTGTTATCTATTTGGTAAACATTCTGAAGTGTATCAAAATTTACAGTTTTGATATGGGCACCAACGTTATAATTAGAAATTATTTTATCTGCATTAAAAACGGAATCGTTTAAGTTATGATGTACTTTAAAATTATCAATATTTCTAAAACCAAGTATTGTATATCTTGATTTGTGAAACACCAGAAATTCGCGTTTCACATTTGTTCGGGAACCATAAATAAAACATAATTGACCAACAATAATGGCAATCAGCATCAAATGAATGCCCTTGTAAGATTTCCGAACTACTATTGTAAATATGGTACCAATTAGAACATAGCTAAGTATGACCTGAATAATATTAAAAGAAATATTTTGGAACAAAAAGGCTTCTTGATGTGAAACCCATTGCACAAAATTGTTCATGGATGTAATGATATAACCGTAAGAATCTGCCATAAATTTTGGCAATATATTGAATGAAGCCATTACAATAATAACAATACCAAAACCTAGAATAATTCCCAGAAATGGAATTATGGCCAAGTTTGAGATAAAAAACAAACCAGGAAACTGATGGAAATAATATAAACTAATAGGAATAACGCCAAATTGCGCGGCAAGTGTAACGGTAAAAATATTCCATAAAAAATCATCTATTTTATATTTTGGTTGATATAATTTGAATAATAATGGTTGAAACATTACAATGGCAAGTACTGCCAAATAACTCATTTGAAACCCAACATCAAACAGGAAACTAGGTTTAAACAATAACAAAACAAAAACAGAAATAGCCAATGTATTGTAAATATTTGTTGGACGTTTATAGTGCATTGCAATAGCGATAATGGTAAACATGGTTACTGCTCTAGTAACCGAAGCAGATAAACCTGCAACAATAGCAAAACACCATAGTAGTACAACTAAGATGCTTATTTTTAAGTGCTTACCTCGTTTTAAAAACTCTAAAGGCTTTAATAGGTGGTTCAGTAATAATAAAACAATACCAACATGCAATCCCGAAACTGCTAAAATATGAATGGCTCCAGCTTGTGAATAGCTCTCATAAACCTCTTTCGAAACATCTTGTCGTTGCCCTAACAAGAGTGCGTTTATTATGGCATATTCATCATGACTAAAACTGTGATCTTTTAGTTTTGATTGAATGTGTTCTCTTAATTTTGCAGCATAGCCAAAAATGGTATGCTTGTTATTAGAAACTTCTAATAATTCAGAATCGTTTATATATAATTGATAATAGATGTTCTGCTTTTTTAAATAGTTTTTATAATCAAATTGATTTGGGTTCAAAGGTGAATAAAGCTCATTGAATTGTGTTCTAGCAACAAATACATTATCAACTTTTAAAGGTTGTTTAATGGAATCTTTACCAACATTCAATAGTGATTTGCCAAACACTTGTTTTGCATCAACACCTAAAACATCAATCACATATTTATCATGGGAAGCACTAGGTTTTAAAACTTCGCGAATCCTAAAAACAATGGTGTTGTTTATGGAGTCATTTACGGTTATCGTGTTTGTGAAGTGATTGCTAAACTGCAAGTCATTGTGTAAACTAGTGTTAAAGATGCCTAAGGATATCATGGTCAAAAACCCTATAGCACCAAACCAGTGTGTATTGTTGTTTTTAGTTTTTAAGATAAAAAATGATAAGCCAAATAGCATAAACAGACAACCTGAACTATACAATGTAATGTTTAGGCTTAAAGGGAACCAAAAGCCAATAAGTATGCCTACAACAAGACACAACGTAAGCTTGATAATACTGAAATTAAGCAGTCTCATTTAGTTAAAACAATTCAATAGAAAACGTATTGCATAATTAGTTTAGGGAGAGTTAAACCTTTGCTATGCAAGTCTTTGAGGTGTTAATATACAAAAAATTTTTACAAAACACGTCGCGCCTGTACAAAGGCAAAGTACCAATAGCGTTCTTTTAAATTGGAGGTGATAACACCTTTGCTGGTTGAAGCATGTATAAATTCTACATCATCCTTGTTAATATCAGTGACAATACCTACATGGTTGACTTTCCTGCTATTTTTTTTTGTTGCAAAAAATAATAAATCGCCTTTTTTAACCTCTTTTAAATCAACCCAACTGCCAGATGTGGATAAATCTTTCGTGGTTCTAGGTAATAATACAGCATTACTTTTGTAGGAAGTATGAATTAAGCCAGAACAGTCCATGCCTTTTTTGGTAGTGCCACCATATTTATACCTGACGCCTTCAAATTGCTGTGCATAATTAACAATATCATCAGCTTTAGAATTATCTGAAGTAATCACTTTACTTCCCTTTTTTGTAACAGCCTTCGTATGTCTTGCAGATTTACAAGAAGAAAATGAAAAAAGGATGAGGCATAAGAGGAGTGCAGTTCTCATGGCTCTAAAATAAAAATTTAAGTTAAACTTTCATAAATTAACTTGGCAACTTTATCGCTAGCCCCTTTTCCACCTAAAGTTTTCTCCAACTCATAATAATTTATGAAGAATTTTGTGCGTTCAAATGTGTCTAAAATTTTGCTGAGTTCATGTTTTAAGTTTTTAGTATTAAAGTCACCCTGAATCAACTCTGTTACCACTTCCTTGTCCATTATTAAGTTAACCAGAGATATATATTTAATGTGCTTTACTAAACGTTTCCCAATTTGGTAAGACAGCCAGCTACCTTTATAACAAACCACTTCAGGTACTTTAAATAATGCAGTTTCCAATGTAGCAGTTCCAGACGTTACCAAAGCAGCTGTTGACACACTGAGTAAATCATAAGTTCGGTTGCTTACAAAATGAATGTTGTGGTTTGTAATGAATTCTTGATAAAAATGATAATCTTGGCTTGGCGCTCCAGCAATTACAAATTGGTAATCTTTAAAATCATTTACAATACTAAGCATTGTGCTTAACATTTTTCTGATTTCCTGTTTCCTGCTTCCAGGTAGCAATGCTATGATTGGTTTTTCGGTCAGTTCGTGTGAAGCCCTAAACTCATATTCATCAACTTGATTTCTGTTAACGATAGCATCAATTAAAGGATGGCCAACAAAATGCACTGGAAAATTGTGCTTTTCTTCATAAAATTTTTTCTCAAAAGGTAAAATCACATACATCTCATCAATATCGCGTTTTATGGCGTTGATTCTGTTTTCTTTCCAAGCCCAAATTTGTGGCGAAATGTAATAATGTGTTTTAAACCCTTTTTGTTTAGCCCATTTGGCAATACGCAAATTAAATCCTGGATAATCAATAAAAATAATAACATCAGGATTGTAGGCTTCTATATCTTTTTTGCAAAAGGTAAGATTTTTGGCAATAGTGCGTAAATTCATAATCACTTCCAAAAATCCCATAAAGGCGAGGTCTCTGTAATGCTTAACAAGGGAGTTGCTTACATCTTGCATCAAATCGCCTCCCCAAAATCTAAACTCGGCATTTAAGTCTTGTTTAACCAATGCTTTCATTAAGTTGGCACCATGTAAATCTCCAGACGCTTCTCCTGCAATGATATAATATTTCAAAAAATTATAATTTTAGTTTAAATTCAATATAAAAGTAAAAACCGCTATTAAAATAGTGGCCAGTAAAACACCTCTGGCTCTATAATCCTGTTTTTTCTTTATAAAGATAAAGAAAGCAATCAAATTTAATACTGCTCCTAAGCTAATGAGTTTTCCTAAAAACCCTTCGGCTGAAGCCGATTTTAGAACGGTTATAAAATTGTCTCCATTTCCTAATAAGGTTGCAGAGAGAAACAAACCTATTGCATTTGCAATAAAGCCAACTGTTAATCCTATTAAAACTTCTTTTTTAACCATTTAATGACCATGAATTTAATTCTTGAATACAATGATGGGCAGTCAAATCAAACTGAATAGGCACAACAGACACATAGTTGTTTTCCAAAGCCCATTCGTCAGTATCTTCACCATTATCAAAATTAACAAATTTACCTGTAAGCCAATAGTAGTCTTGTCCTGATGGGCTTTGTCTTTTGTCAAATTCTTCAACCCAATTCCCTTTAGCTTGCCTGCAAACCTTAATCCCTTTGATATCTTTTTTTGTTTCTGCTTTTGGAAGGTTTACATTTAAAACAACACCTTGAGGCAAACCATTATTTAATACTGATAAGGTTATTTTTTTTATGTAATCTTCAAGCACCTCAAAATTAGCGTCCCAATTGTAATCCAATAGTGAAAAACCAATGGCAGGAATCCCTTCAATACCTGCTTCAATAGCAGCACTCATTGTGCCAGAATAAATAACATTGATAGATGAGTTGGAGCCATGGTTTACACCAGACACACACAAATCGGGTTTCTGTTTTAATATTTCGTGTCTTGCCAATTTTACACAATCAGCAGGAGTTCCAGAGGTACTGTATTCTTGTTGCGGTCCATTATCAATAGTTTCTTTTTTACAATGCAGTGTAGTATTTACTGTAATAGCATGACCCATTCCGCTTTGCGGACTATCTGGAGCCACCACAACCACATTGCCAATGGTATTCATAACTTTAATCAAAGTGCGAATTCCAGGTGCAGTAATACCATCATCATTGGTAACCAATATTAAAGGTTTTTTTGACATTTGTTAGTGTTTTTTTTAACAGATACAAAAGTAACCAAATTCAATTTTAATTGCACATTTTATAGTGTTTAACAAAAAATTAGTACGATTACTTAATATTGGCATAGTTTTTTCTTTAATTTAGTCAAAAATTAGCTCAAAAAATAAACAGATGATGAAAAGGAATTTAAATATATTGTTATTAACGCTTCTCTTAGCGTTTGCTTCATGTAGCTTTACAACTAAGACATTTGACGACTCTGATGATAAGGATAAACTCTTGATACAATTAATTACTTATGTATTGGAACAAGGCCATTTTGAACCTAAAGACATGAATGATGAATTTTCTCAGCATGTATTTGATGATTACCTAGATCAGTTAGATCCTTTTAAAAGATACTTTTACGAAAGCGACATTAAAGAGTTTTCCGCATTTAAAAATGAAATTGACAATCAATTGATGGAGTATGACCTGTCGTTTTTTAACCTAACGCATGAGCGTTTGTTACAGCGCATGGAAGAGTCTAAAGTTTTATACAAAGAAGTCTTGGAGCAACCTTTTGATTTTTATAAAAACGAAGATTTCAATACAGACTACGAGAAACTTACGTATGTGAAGTCTAAAAAAGAAATGAAAGAACGTTGGAGACAGCAATTAAAATTTTCGGCCATTGCCAATTATCATGAATTGATAAAAACCCAAGAAGCTGAAGCAAAAAGATCTGCAGAAATGAACGAGGATTTTAAAACTAAATCTAAAGCAGAACTTGAAATTGAAGCACGAAACTCTACGTTAAACTCTCTTAATGAGCTCTACGAATTTATTGATGACAGAGAACGTAAAGATTGGTTTTCGGTTTACATGAACGCTATTGTTGTAGAATTTGATCCTCACACCTATTATTTTCCACCAGAAGCCAAAGATCGTTTTGATGTAGATATGTCTGGAAATTATGAAGGCATTGGAGCTCGCTTACAAAAGAAAATGGATTATATTACTATTGTTGAAATTATTTCTGGAGGCTCTGCTTGGAGGCAAAATAAACTGGAAGTTGGTGATGTCATTCTAAAAGTAAGACAAGAAGATGAAGAAGAAGCAGTAAATGTCGTTGGTATGCGAACAGACGATGCTGTAAAACTCATTAAAGGTCCAAAGGGAACCAATGTGATATTAACTCTGAAAAAGGTTGACGGAACTATTGAAGATTTATCAATCCCACGAGATGTAATAGAACTGGAAGAAACTTATGCAAAGTCGTCTTTTGTTGAAAAAGAAGGAAAGACTTTTGGTGTTATTAATTTGCCAAAGTTTTATGCCGATTTTGATGACTACAACAAGCGCAACGCAGCAAGCGATATCAAAAAAGAAATCGAACGCTTAAAAGCCCAAGGCATGGAAGGACTTGTTCTAGACCTGAGAAATAATGGAGGTGGTTCATTAAAAACTGTAGTTGATATGGCTGGATTGTTTATTAAAGATGGTCCTATTGTACAAGTACGTTCAACAGGCGAGCCGCAAGAAGTATTACAAGATAGAGATCGTTCCATTGCTTGGGATGGACCACTGGTTATTTTAGTCAATGAATTATCAGCATCAGCATCTGAGATTTTAGCCGCTGCAATGCAAGACTATAAACGAGCTATTGTTATTGGAAGTAAGCAAACTTATGGTAAAGGAACCGTTCAAATTGTATTGGATTTAAACAGAATGGTACGTAACAATACCAATGGTGATATGGGAGCGTTAAAGTTTACCACTCAGAAGTTTTACAGAATTAATGGAGGTTCTACACAATTGGAAGGTGTAAAAAGTGATGTAGTTGTGCCAGATCGTTACAGTTACATAGATATTGGCGAACGCGACCAAGAAAACCCTTTAGCTTGGGATAAAATTGAACCAGCACAATATACCATTTGGGATAGTTATTTTGATTATGATGCAACTATTGATAAAAGTAAAGAACGCATGCAAAACAGTGAGCAGCTAAAGTTAATTGACGAAAACGCTAAATGGATAAAGACAATTCGTGATCGTAATGTATTCTCGTTAAATTATGAAGAATACAAGAGTAAATTGGAAGCCAATGAAGAAGAAGCAAAACGTTTTGAGAAAATTTCTGAATACAAAACCAACTTAACATTTAAATCGTTGCCTTATGAAAATGTCTTGGTTGAGAAAGATTCAGTATTAAAAATGAAACGTGATAGATGGCATGAAAGTTTGGCAAAAGATGTATACATGGAAGAAGCACTTAATGTTTTGAGTGACTTAAAAATGACCTATGGCATTAAAAAAGTAGCAACTGTAAAAGATTAACAATAAATGAGTAACACAAGTAACTCATTAACACACTTAGCGCTTCAAAAGTTTAAAAAAAATTTTTGGGGCGTTTTTAGTTTTTGGTTTATTGTTTTTGTTGGAATTATTTCTGTATTTGCTTACGCAATTGCTCCAGACAACTCACAACATGCCAATCAAATGCATATTTCAATTCATTCAAAAAAACCAGGATTTAAAGTCACTATGTTAACCATACCATCTACTCAATCCAATGAGCAAAGCTGGTTTGATAAAGTATTTTTTGGAGTGAAAAATGAAACTACCGAAATTCCTATCTCTGAATACAGAATTGAAAATACAGAATTGATTTATACGGAATATGCAACCGATGGCCTAGAGGGCATCACCAAAACATTGCCTATTGATAGATTTCCAAATGGTGATTATTCGAGTTTTATTAAAGAAAAAACCTTTCTTTTCGGAACAGATAAGTATGGTCGTGATATGCTAAGCAGAGTTCTGGTTGGTGCGCGAATATCATTCTTTATAGGCTTTGTCGCTGTATTTATTTCTTTGATTATTGGCATTACACTTGGAAGTATTGCAGGATATTTTGGTGGTAAAGTTGATGCTGTTATTATGTGGCTCATCAATGTCACTTGGTCCATACCAACCTTATTATTGGTCATTGCCATAACCTTAGCATTAGGCAAGGGGTTTTGGCAAGTATTTGTAGCAGTTGGACTCACCATGTGGGTTGAAGTAGCAAGAGTAGTTAGAGGGCAGGTGATAAGCGTAAAAGAAATGCAATATGTTACTGCTGCTAGAGCTTTGGGGTTTACAGATTTTAGAATTATTACAAAACATATTTTACCCAATATAATGGCTCCAGTCATCGTCATTTCTGCTGCTAATTTTGCGGCAGCCATTTTAATTGAAAGCGGTTTGAGTTTTTTAGGTATTGGAGCACAACCACCAATGGCCAGTTGGGGAGCAATGATTAAAGATCATTATAACTATATTATTCTTGGTAAACCTTATTTGGCAATCATCCCTGGATTATGCATTATGAGTTTGGTAATGGCATTTATGCTTATTGGGAATACCTTACGTGATGCGTTGGATGTAAAAAGTTAGCGATTTAAAACACTTTTAAACTGATAAAAAAATCGTTCAATTAGTCTAAGGTCCTCGGTTATTATTTCTGCCACACCTTTCATTTCTTGTTTAAAAATTAGGGTTTTGTTGTAAGATGTAGTTAGTGTTTTTGGTAAGTTAACATCTATAAGATATTGGCCATCTTGATTTGGAGTTAAAGAAATAGAGTTTATTGTACCTTGCAAAGTGCCAAATTCAGCTTCTGGATAACTCTCTAATTTTATATTCACTGTTTGACCAACTTTAATTTTCCCAGAGTTTTGGGCAGGAGATTTAAGTTTAGCTATAAACGATGAGTTATTGGATGGTATGATAGTAAATACCAAATCTCCTTGGTTTACAGTTTGGTTTTCGTTCCAAAAATTTAAAAAAGACACTTTACCATCAATATTGGATTTTAAAACATATCTGTTTTCCCAGTCCTTAATATTCTTTTTTAATTGATTAAAAGTTTGAATGACATTTTTAAGCAATATCATTTCTTCTTTCTCACGATTAATTTCAGTCCCTTTTGAGTTTTTCTGGGCATTATTAATGGCTTCTCTAATTTGAGAAATAGAGGTTTCATAATTTTTATAGTTTCTTTGCGTCCACATAATCTTCACCTACACCAATATTTTTAGCAATAGTATCGTTAAAAATATAACCCTCTTGCATCACAACACCACAATGGTCTCTCCAAGCTTTTTGTGAAACAGAATTTAAATTGAAATTATTGAGCATAATTTCTCCTTCACTAGGATTATAAAATCGGAGTAATAATTTCATTAAAGTTGTTTTACCACTACCACTTACACCTACTATGGCTGTAACCTTGTTGGAAGGAATTATTAGGCTCAAATCTTTCAAAACGGGTTCTAAGGCTCCAACATATCTAAATGATAGGTTATTAATTTTTATAGTTGCTTTATCTGGAATAATACTTAGTTTTTCATCCTCAGGATTTTCCTCTTCTTCCATATTGTGGATTTCTCCCAACCTGTCGACTGAAATCTTTGCATCTTGTACATCACGCATAAAACTGATAAGCTGTATGATTGGACCATTCAATTGTCCTACAATGTAGCTTATGGCCATCATCATACCTAAAGTGATGTCACCATCAATAACAAGCTTGGCTGACAAAATGGTGATGAACATGTTTTTAAGTTCGTTAATAAAGTTAGAACCTACACTTTGTGTTTGTTCCAATGCTAAACTCTTTGTGGCAACTTTAAATAAGCGAGCTTGAACATATTCCCAGTTCCAGCGCATTCGTCGTTCAGCATTATGCAACTTTATTTCTTGCATGCCATTAATTAGTTCTATGACTTTGCTTTGTTCCTGGCTTACTTCAGAAAAACGCTTATAGTCTAAATCTTTCCTTCTTTTAAAAAAGAACAAAACCCAAGCAATGTACAATGCACTACCTAAAATAAATACACCAAATATCTGCAAGCTATAATAGCCTAAAACAAAACTAAATATCACCAAGTTGAACATGGAAAATAATATGGTTAATGATGAAGTCGTTAAGATTCGTTCTATACGCTTGTGGTCGTTGATGCGTTGGAGTAAATCTCCAGTCATTCGTACATCAAAATATGAAATGGGAAGCTTCATTAATTTGATAAAAAAATCAGAAATCAATGAGATATTAATACGCGTACTCAAATGCAATAAAATCCAGCTGCGTATAATCTCCAAACTGGCTTTACCAAGAAATAGAAACAACTGAGCAAAAAGAATAAGGTAAATAAAGTTAATGTCTCTATTATTAATACCAACATCTACAACACTTTGTGTTAAAAATGGAAAGATTAGTTGTATTAAACTACCTGCTAAAAGACCAATAATAAGCTGTAGGACAAACTTTTTGTATTTGAACAGATATTTAAATATAAAATGAAATCCAAATTTTTCATCTTTATCAAAATCTTCTTGATAAAACAACGGTGTTGGTTCTACCAAGAGAGCGATGCCTTCTTGAGTATTTTCATTGGCATTGTTTCCAATCCAATGTTTAATAAATTCCTTTTTTGTATAAGTAATTAGTCCATGTGCTGGATCCGAGATAAACAGTTTGTCTTTTCTTATTTTGTAGAGTACCACATAGTGATTTTTATTCCAATGCAGTATACATGGCAAAGTAGCATCTAATAATTTGTCGTAAGATAACTTTACACCTAATGATCGAAACCCAATACTCTCAACCGCTTCACTAAGTCCTAACAAACTGCTACCTGACCTTGTGGTTTCACTAAGCTGTCTTAACTGCTGCGTGTTAATAAGCTTACCAAAGTGCTTGGCTATTATTTTTATACAGGTTGGACCACAATCCTTACCTTCTGTTTGTTTAAAATGTGGAAAATTTTGCATTGTCAATTATATAAGTAACATCATTTTGAAATTGTACATGAATTGTTAATTTATTTTAATTATGACAATATTTTCCAACTCCTTTTTCATCAATTCATCAAAAAAAGTTTTCAATTCTAAATAAAGATGTGTTGGAATGAATGCTTTTTTAACCTTTAATTCTGTAACCAAGTTTATTGTGTTGGAAAATCTAGTAATCTGATATTGGTAATAACCAATATTTTCAGGTAAGCTGATTTTTACAGACTGAGGTAGAGATTTAATTTCAAAACCTTCAGGTATTTTTAAGCTAACTATTGTTTTTCGTTCATGTTTATATCCAAAATTTATAGGATAACTTCTTTCATCATTTTTAAAGGGATTTTCATTCATTTTTAAAAAGAAAAGAGGTGAAAAGACAACTTTATCTGAATTTAATTCAATGTCTTTCTGAAGTTCTAAGTCATAGGATTCAATAATTGGCTGATCCAATTTATTTAGATTTTCAATTTTAAAATTTTCTACAACAACTTTATTTTTAATTTTTAATGAATCTATATATTTCTCAATCGAAGAATTATCCATCTTGTTTCTATAATCCAAAGCATCCATGTTTGATCTTCTTGCGCTCACACTCCCTAACACTTTTCCTTTTTCTAAAATTTCAACATTCAATATGGTATTTATTTGACTTGTTTCTTTTGGGAATAGATCAATAATTCTATAGTCATCTTCAGCATAAATTAATGTGCCATCAGTATCTAAAACTCTTTCAGGCAAAATATTTGGCATACTGTTTTTTGATGTAGCATCTAGCAAAATGTCCTCATAATCCAACTCAACATAAGCCAATACATAGTTAAATGCATCCTGACTTATTCCTCTTCTAATTGGATGATTCTTTGTTGTTGCCAAAATAGGATAAGCTTTAAATCCGCAAGCTTTTAATAAGGAAACTAAAAACAGATTAACATCAGCAACATTACCAGTTTGTTTTGAATAAGTATTTTGTAAAGTATTTTCAGGAAATATTGACAATCCTTTATTCCAAAGCAGTTTATCTTTAACATAGTTAAAAGCTTTATAGACCATTTCTTTTTGACTCAAACTGTCATTTTCAATTTCAGGAACTATACTTTTAAAAAATTTTTGTTCTGATAAAGCCTCTGAAAATAGTTCAGAATTGTATATCTCTTTAATAACTTCATCCCAAGAGATAGAATAGTCTTTATACCCTTCATCGGGTAAATCTGTAGATTGCAAATCATAGCTAATTAGCCAACGATGATTTTCTAGATTTGGAGCATAGTTCTCTTTTTTTAAAGCTTTTATATTACTTGTTTCATATTCAGATATTCGCTCTGTGGCCTGAAATACGCTGTCCCTTGAAAATTTTTTAAGGCCTCCACCAACTGCTCTTTCGTAATGAGTTTTAAATGTTTTGGCCTTTAAATCTATCTCTTTTGAATCTTCCTCAACTTTTAAATTTGGATTACCTTGTAAGGTCCTCCTATAATGAAAGAATGAAGGAGTAGAAACTCTTGCATAAAGGTGATTTATTGGAATGTCTTCCTGAATAATAAGATCATTTATTGTATAAAATGGCGAATGTATTGTATAATTTATATCAATTATTGAACCTGCTTCCACTGCTGAAAAATCAAAAGTGATACGGCTTTGTGTAATAGACAGTTTACGCTCTACTAGTTCAGATTCATCAATTTTTTTGGATTTAAGCTTTCCATTTTCATTGTAATAAATCACAATTTTAACATCGTCAATAAGCTCATTTTTTACATCATCATTTTTTAATACAATTGCTTTTGACACCTCTTTAACACCTCTCTTTTTAAGGATTTTAATGCGTTCATGTATTTTTGTAACGGTTTCCCAAGTACCAATAGCATTTTGTTCAAAATCTATTTTTCGCCATTTATAAAGAAATAATGCATTTGCAGAAGTATCTTTAGTAAAAGTATTGTCATTAACATCTTGCAAAGTAACACGAGACATCTTAAATTCCTGAGCACTAGTTAGTAATAATAGACAAGCAGCAAAGATTGTAAGTGTTATTTTTTTGACCATATTATTGATTAATAAATTTATCAAATGTCACTTTTGGGTTACAGTCATCAAGTTTTACCACTTTTACTGTTTGTGTTTCGTTTGGTAAACCATAGTTTTTATAAGCTGTGTACTTTAAATAGGTTGGATTTATGGAGTTGGTTTCGTTAGTTAAGTTTTCAATATTTATGATCCACTCGCCAGGTTCAGCATCATCAATAATGTATTCTTCAATGGCATAACCATTATTGATTTCATCCATCATTTGTGCTTGATTTTCTAATTGTGTATGCGACCATCTGTAAAACTTTTTCAATGGGTTTACAAATTGAAACTCAAATTCAGAACGAGGTTCGTTCCACTCAAACACTATACGTTGATCATACTTAAACTTGGCATTTAAATAATCTGACGGAATCCCAGTAACATCAATTTTATTTCTGTTTTGTGCTAAAAATCTAGAGAACTCATTGGCAATAACCTGCTCTATGGCACTAAAATCGGCACCTTCAATACTATTGCTCAACATCAACTTGTACAACTGTAATGCTTTATCATAAGCTTTAGTTTTTTCGTAAATCTGAGTTAAATTCCTATGCGATTGAGCATCCTTTGGTCTTAACTCTGCAATACGCTCGTAAATGTATTTGGCTTGTTCATAGTATTTTAATTCATCAAGATTATAAGCAAGCGACAGTAATGCCTTTGGGTTGTTGTAGGCAAACTCAGCAATGTTAGACAACACATTGTATGCAAAATCTTTATCCCATTTTTCAAAATACTCAGAGGCTTCAATAACATAAGAAGTTGGTATTACTTGCATTTGATTCTTTTGTCTGTAATACATATTTTTTGCTTCTTCAAATGTCGCTGCAACACTTAGTTGCTTTATATATTTTGAAGGTTCTTTGTTGTCTTCAAAAAAAGATATGCCTTCATCAAGATAATCATTGCCTTGGGCTAGTGCTGAGGGTTGTTTAACAGGTTTTTTAACCTCGGAAAGTGCAGATGCACTGGTTCTTATTTCAATGGCTCCATAAGCACCTGCTGAACCATAACGATTAGTTCCAACAACTGATTTAATAGCCTTAATACTAACAATAGTTTGCAAATCAATTGGTGGTAACTTATCCAAACCATCACTTTGCATATACATTACATCATCAATGACAATAACTGGGTTTGGATCTATTTCAGCAATGCCTTTTGCTCCTCCCAATGTGGCAAATGTATTGATTGGAAAGGAATATCTTCTTCTTTCACCAATTCCAGTGATCATTATTCCTGGTAATTTGGCTATTAATTGTTCTAAGGTTTGATGTGAGGCACTAATATCTTTACTGGTTATTTCACTGGTGGAATACCCAACGGAATTTATATCTTTTTTACCAAAAGGTGTCAGAACAATTTCCTTTTTTGCTTTTGCTCTTAATAAAACCTCGTCTAAAAGTTGACCATCTGGTTTTAGGTTAATGTTTACATTTGGCTGGTTGCTCACTAAGACCTCTTTTGGCAACATGCCTAAAGCACTGACTTGTAAAATATCATCTTCTGATGCTTCTATTTTGTAGTTTCCATCGACGTCTGAAATGGCCTGTACATAACTGTTCTTAACATTTATTTTTGCACCTTGGATAAAAAGTGAATCACTTGTAACGCTTCCATAAATTGTATGGATCACTTTAATATTTACGTCTTCATAAACCGTTTCGTCTTCAATCTCATTAAGCATAAAATTCAAGGCATCTTTCTTGGTGGTTTGAAGCAAATCTATAAAATGACCTTCACCATAATTAGCCTGTTTTTGTAATAATTCTTTGTTGGCTTTTGATGATGTGTTGATATAAAATGCTGGCACATACACCAATTGCTTTAAGGCCTCAAACTGGGCATTGCCATCTGTAAACACCAATATGGTTTGTGCATCAAAGGTGTTTTCTTTTAAAATATCGGCATAATTGGTAGCACCTTCATATTCTGTATCTTTCAGATATTCAATAAGTTCATCGCTGTTGCCTCTTGTAATTGGAAATACTTTGGATTCTGATATCTTGGTGCTGAATTTAACCACCTCAACACTTGTGTTTTTAACTTTATTCAAATAATCTTCAAGCAACTGCAACTCACTGTCAATGGCTCTATTTTGCATGGACAAGGAGGTGTCCCAATATAAGATGATGCGTTCTGGAACTGTTCTAACAATCGAAATATCTTTGTCTTTATTGGTTGGTATGGATGTTAAAACACTAAAGTTCACGCCATTTTCTATATTCCGTTTCCATTTATCTTGACTGATATATCTTGTATAGGAAGGTCCTAGATAATTGTTTCCTGCTACCTCAAATCTTAGCCTATCTCCATAGATTTTTATAAGTTCTATACCAATAACAATGTCGTCATTAACAACAATATCATAAGGTTTTAGGTCTATCGTTTCTATTCCTGCCTTTTTGTTAATAACATGGTAAATGTTTTTTGAAAGCAAATTATTATTAGGAAATCCTTTTTTTTCATAGTTATAGACATTAATCCTAACCATAATACTGTCTGAAAGATTTTCTTTCACATAAAATTGAAATTCCAGTAATTTAGTGTTTCTCTTTTTAATATTAATTCTTGTGGCTATTTCTCCACCTAGGGCATGCTTACCCATCCAATACCAATAACCTTTGGCTTTTTTATTAATGCCATTTATTCCTATTGTTTTTTGTTCGCGTTTTTCATTGGTTAATCGAATTTCATTTAAATTAAGAGGTTCAGGGTTTAGAAATATTTTGTTGTTATTCTTTAATAACAAATCAAACAATTCATGAATTTGTATTTTTAGTGATTCATAACCAAGAGTAGATATTTGAAGGGGTTCGTTTTTCTTAATATAAGAACTATTATATAAGAGGGTGAAATGTCCATTTTCATCACTTACAGTTCCGATGGCCTTTTCAAAAAAACCAATGTTGGCATAGGAAATAGGCTCTTTTGTTATTTTGTCTAAAAGCGTGGCTTCTATTTTTACCGCAGATTGGGCAAAAATAATAGAGCTAAATAAAATAAAGTATATTTTTATAAATAGTCTTTTCATGGTGTTAAATTGTATGTAAACATATAATGAAGCTCACAGTTTGTATCTACTCTTTAATATAATAGGTCGAATATATATTTACTCTGAAATAGCCAGATACCTAATTAAATATCTGGCTATAACAACCTTTGCAATTTATTGATTGCCTCCTCCAGAAGGAACACAATCATAACAATCAGTTACGAGATTACGACCACACCAACCACCATAATTACACTGGCTTTCACATTCAAGTTCTGTCCAACAACTATTATCTCCACCATTAATGGATAGCTGTTCTTTCTTGCTCAATTGTTGAGCACCTTTTAAGTTTAAAATGTTTTTTAACATAATAACAAAAT
>JAGQYS010000036.1:0-34582 GCA_020435965.1 Flavobacteriaceae bacterium
AATTGATAGGTTGGCATACCACCAAAAGCACTATTGGTCCAATAGGTTTCATCTCCTGTGGTTTCACGAAATTCGTTTTGCTGCTTGGCCATACCAATATACTGCATGATATCGCTTTGAAAGATTTGCTTCCCTTGTAAAACAGGATTAAAATAAGCTAGTGAAGCCACTGCAAATCCGACTATAATTAATATGTGTGGTAAGAATTTTTTAAACGAAAATTGCATGAAATATAGATAATGTCAATGATTAGGAAAAATACACATTTAATTGTTAACTGAAAAATAAAGATTTCCTCTTAAACTAGAACGAGATTAATCAATTTCTTCGTAATCTACATACTCACCAACATCTTTATTCCCAGAAGTAGTTTTATTAGGCATTTTATCAATGGAAATTTCGCCTTCTTTTTGCTTTGGTTGTGGTCTTTGCTGTGAATTGAATTGCTGTCCAAATTTTTGTTCGGCTTTTTTAGCAACATAACGCATTAAGTAAGGAGCAAGTAATCTAGACAGTATTTTTACACCATACCAAATTAATAGTATTATTAAAATTGTTCTTACAAAACCTGTAAGTGAAGCATATTGCAACATGAATAAAATATTTGTTCAAAAATACAATTCTTACAATTTAAAAACCGTTTAAAGGTCATAAAAAAATAATAAAATTATATATTTGAATCATAACTTAATCAAAATGGAACGTTTAAAAACCCAATTACTACTGCTTACTTCTCTATTAGCTACAACTTTATGTTCTGCTCAGTACACAGAAGTGATTAACTCAAACAGACCAGGACTTTCCAAAAGTGCATTTTCGGTTGGAACAAATGTATTTCAACTTGAATTAGGACCATATATAGTTAAAGAAAAGCACACACCTCTACAATATGAAGTTTCTGGTTTTGGAGCCGATTTTTCAGCTCGTTATGGTTTGCTATTTGAACAACTCGAGCTAAATATTGAAGGGACTTATCAAAATGATACGTTTACAGATAATCGTTCTGCCATTCCTTTGGAAAATTCTCGCGGAAATTTTAAAAGTATAGCTTTAGGTGCAAAGTACCTTGTATACGATCCTTATAAGAATTCAGAAGAAGAAAAACCAAACCTTTACAGTTATTGGGCCAATCGAAAGTTTAAATGGAAAGAGCTAATTCCTGCAGTAGCCGTTTATGCTGGTGTTAACTTTGATACGAAGAACAACCCTTACACAGCAGCTGGAGTTGAAGGTATAAGTCCAAAAGTTATGGTAGCCACTCAGCACAACTTTGTTGGTGGTTGGGTTTTGGTTATGAACTTTTTAAAAGACAGAATTGGTTCAGATCAATCTGACTTTCAATATTTAATAACACTCACAAAATCCATTAATCAGCAATGGGTTGTTTTTGGTGAAACACAAGGCATACAAAGCGATTTTTATGCAGATAATCTGTTTAGATTTGGTGGTGCATACCTTTGGAATAAAGATTTTCAGTTAGATACTGCTCTTACTGTTAATACTAAAGATACACCTTCGGTTTTCAACGTAAGCTTAGGAGCTTCTTATCGTTTTGACATGCATCAAGATAAAGAAATTGACAATAATAATTCAGCTGAAGATGAAGCTAAACGTAAAAGCAGAAAGTCAAGGAACAGAAAAAACAATTTTGATGAAGATGGCAATAGCCTAAACTAAGTTTATGATAACTATTAAAGAAGCAACTACAAAAAAAGAACTTAAAGCATTTGTAAAATTTCCTTTTTCACTATATAAAGATTCCAAATTTTGGGTGCCTCCTATTATTAACGAAGAGTTACAAACTTTTGATAAAAATGTTAATCCTGTATTTCAAAACGCAGATGGACGCTTTTTTCTAGCATATCAAAATGGAAAAATTGTTGGTAGAGTTGCTGCATTAATTAATTGGATTGAAGTCAAAGAACAAGGTATTAAAAAAATGCGCTTTGGATGGTTTGATGTTATTGACAAACAAGAAGTTACAAATGCTTTACTCGATAAAGTAAACGAGATTGGTAAGGAAAATAATCTAGAATTTATAGAAGGTCCAATTGGATTTTCCAATTTGGATAAAGTTGGCGTTGTTTATGAAGGTTTTGACCACATAGGAAGCATGATTACTTGGGAAAACCATCCATATTATGTGACTCATTTAGAGAATTACGGAATGACCTTTGGCAAAGGATATTCTGAAAATAAAATGAAATTTGAAAATATAAAACCTGAATATTTCTCTCGAATTCAGGAACTTGTTAAGCACAGATATAAACTCAAGGCATTAAACTTTACAAATAATAAAGATATTTTACCTCATGCCAATGAGATGTTTGAAGTGTTTACAAAATCTCATTCTGTTTTATCTTCTTTTGTTGATATAAATGATGAACAAAGAGAGTACTTTAAAAAGAAATTTATCAGTTTTTTAAATCCGGAATACGTAAAATTTGTTATAGATAAAGATGATAAATTAGTAGGCTTCGGAATTGTAACACCTTCGTATGCCAAAGCTTTGCAAAAAATGAACGGAAGATTGTTTCCATTCGGTATTTTTCACTTATTAAAAGCAAAAAAACATAGTAAAACTGTTACATTTTATTTAATTGGAGTGCTACCAGAATATCAAAATAAAGGTGTTACTGCCATTATTTTTGATGAATTCTACAAAATATTTAAAGAAAAAGGAATTGAAACTTGTATAAGAGGTCCTGAACTGGATGATAATACTGCTATACATCAACTTTGGAAAAACTTTAAACCAGAAGTCTTTAAAAAGCGTTGTACTTATGTGAAAGATATTACATAAAAAAAGCCGCTGCATTTCGACAAGCTCAATGAACAGCGGCTTTTTAATCTTTATAAATATTTCAATTATTCACCCATTGCAGCAGCTACTGCAGCAGATAAGCGCTTATAAGTGCCATTTTCCAATCTGCTTCTAATACCATCAAAAGCGTCTAAAGTTTCTTTTACATCATCTAAAGTATGAGTTGCAGTAGGAATCATTCTTAGTAGAATTAATCCTTTAGGTATTACAGGGTAAACTACTATAGAACAGAATATTCCATAATTTTCCCTTAAGTCTTTTACTAAAGCCATAGCTTCTGGAATACTTCCTTTTAAATACACAGGAGTTACACAACTTTGTGTAGTTCCAATATCAAAACCACGTTGTTTTAAACCAGATTGCAATGCATTAACAATAGTCCATAAATTTTGCTTTAATTCTGGCATTGTTTTTAGCATCTCTAAACGTTTCAAAGCACCTTTAACAAGTTGCATCTGTAACGATTTAGCAAACATTTGAGAACGTAAATTGTATTTTAAATAATCGATGATTTCCTGATCAGCTGCAATAAAAGCTCCTGTACTTGCCATAGACTTTGCAAAGGTTGCAAAATAGACATCGATATCTTTCTGCACACCTTGCTCTTCTCCTGCTCCTGCTCCAGTTTTACCTAGTGTGCCAAAGCCATGAGCATCATCTACTAAAAATCGGAAGTTATACTTTTTCTTTAACGCTACAATCTCTTTTAAAATACCTTGCTCGCCACGCATACCAAAAACGCCTTCAGAGATCACTAAAATTCCACCTCCTGTATGCTCAGCCATTTTAGTTGCACGATCCAAGTTTTTTTCTAAACTCTCAATATCATTGTGCTTATAAGTGAATCGTTTTCCCATGTGTAGGCGAACACCATCAATAATACAAGCATGAGAATCTACATCATAAACAATAATATCGTCTTTACCTACCAAAGCATCAATAGTAGAGACCATTCCTTGATATCCAAAATTCAATAAATAAGCTGCTTCTTTGTTTACAAATGCAGCCAATTCGTTTTGTAATTTTTCATGCAAATCTGTATGACCTGACATCATACGAGCTCCCATTGGGTAAGCAGAGCCATATTCAGCAGCTGCTTCAGCATCAGTTTTACGCACTTCAGGATGGTTTGCCAATCCTAAATAGTCATTGATACTCCAAGTAATCACTTCTTTTCCTTGGAATTTCATTCTGTTGCTTATCTGTCCTTCAAGCTTAGGAAACACAAAATAGCCTTCTGCCTGAGAAGCCCATTTTCCTAAAGGTCCTTTATCCTTGTAGATCTTTTCGAATAAATCCTTCATTCAATAATTCAGTCTTAGTTAGGCAACAAAATTATGCAATTAAATCGTTCTAGCATAATAATTTTACCAACATTGTTTATAACTATTTTACACAAAAAAACCTACAATTTTTTAAACATAAAATTGCAGGTTAATCTATGTTATACTTTTTTTATTTTATGTATTGAACTGTTTTGACAGAAACTTCATTTTCATTGTCAAAAAAGCCTTGGTCTTCCATCCATTTATCACTGTACACCTTGCTCATATATCGCGATCCATGATCTGGAAAAATAACAACTACGTTATCTCCTTTTTTAAATTCCCCTTCTGCATCAAGTTGTTTTAAAGCTTGCATTACTGCTCCACTTGTGTAACCTACAAACAACCCTTCAGTTCTTGCAATTTCACGAGCAGTATGAGCACTTTCTTCATCGGTTACTTTTATAAATTTATCAATGACATCAAAATCTGTTGCTGTAGGAATAAGATTTTTACCTAAACCTTCAATTCTGTAAGGGTAAATCTCATCAGTATCTAATTCACGAGTTTCGTGATATTTCTTTAATACTGAACCATAAGCATCAACACCTATAACTTTTATATTTGGATTTTGTTCTTTCAAATATTTTGCGGTTCCTGAAATAGTTCCTCCAGTACCGCTACAAGCCACAAAATGGGTGATTTTACCTTCAGTCTGTTCCCAAATTTCAGGTCCTGTAGATTTATAATGTGCTTCTGTATTTAAATCATTGAAATATTGATTGATATAAACCGACCCTTTAATTTCTTGATGTAATCTTTTTGCGACTTCATAATAAGAACGAGGGTCGTCTGCACTTACATGAGCAGGACAAACATAAACCTTTGCTCCCATTGTCTTCAACATGTCAATTTTATCTGCTGAAGATTTTGAACTGACTGCCAAAATACATTCGTATCCCTTTATAATACTTACCATAGCAATACTAAAACCAGTATTACCTGAAGTGGTTTCAATAATGGTATCACCAGGTGTTAAGATGCCTCTTCGTTCTGCTTCTTCAATAATATAAAGTGCTATTCTATCTTTTGTGGAGTGTCCTGGATTAAAGGCTTCTACTTTGGCAAAATAATCACCTTCAAACTCAGTTGTTATAGAGTTTAATTTGATAAGTGGTGTCTTACCTATGAGTTGCAACACGTTATCAAATACTTGCTTTTTTTGATTCATAAACGCTATTAATGTGTTACTAATTTAAAAAAACGTAACTTAAACTTGGCAAAAATAAGGCTTTTTTTTTAAACTAGCTTTTAATCCCTTCTAAATCTAATATAAAAGCAAATTCTAAAGCGTCTTCTTTTAACGATTCAAAACGACCTGAAGCTCCACCATGCCCAGCATCCATGTTGGTTTTAAGCAACAATAAATTGTCGTTGGTTTTATTAACTCGTAATTTAGCAACCCATTTTGCTGGTTCCCAATATTGCACTTGACTATCATGCAATCCAGCTATTACCAATAAATTTGGATAGTCTTGATGGGTTACATTGTCATAAGGTGAATATGATTTTATATAGTTGTAATAGGCAATGTCGTTAGGATTTCCCCATTCGTCGTATTCACCTGTGGTTAAAGGAATAGAATCGTCAAGCATTGTAGTAATAACATCTACAAAAGGCACTTGAGCTACAACACCTTTATATAAGTTTGGAGCCATGTTAATTACACTTCCCATAAGTAATCCTCCTGCACTTCCTCCCATTGCATACAAATGATTTGGCGATGAATAGTTTTTAGAAATCAAATATTTTGTGCAGTCTATAAAATCTGTGAAGGTATTTTTCTTTAGCAATAATTTTCCGCTTTCATACCAAGACCTTCCCAAGTATTCACTCCCTCTTATATGAGCAATCACATAAATAAAACCTCTATCTAATAATGACAGTCTAATGGTTGAAAAATAAGGATCAATGGTATGACCATAAGCGCCATAGGCATAGATTAGCAAAGGTGTATTCTTGCTTTTTTTTGTGTTTTTATGATAAACAACTGACATTGGAATTTTTGTGCCATCAGTTGCTGTTGCCCAAATACGCTCAGATACGTAATTTTCTTTTTTAAATGTGCCTCCTAAAACTTCTTGCTCTTTTTTGATTTCTTTAGTTTTAGTAACCATATCAAAATCAATTACAGAAGTTGGCGTGGTTAGCGCATTATAACCATAACGTAATATTGTAGTGTCAAAATCGACATTAGTTCCAGTAAACGCTGTATAGGTCTCGTTATCAAAAGGCAAATAATAGTCGTCTGTATTATCCCAACGCTTTATGCGTATTTGGTTTAACCCATTTTCACGTTCACTGAGTACCAGGAAATCCTTAAAAATATCAATATTTTCAAGCATCACATGATCTCGATGCGGAATCACTTCTTCCCAAAACTCAATATTTGTTTGATTAACATGAGTTTTCATGAGTTTAAAGTTGGTTGCATTATCCAGATTGGTCATAATATAAAAATGATTCTCAAAATGTGAAATACTATACTCTAAACCTCTAATTCTGGGTTGAAACAATCTAAACTCACTATCTGGCTTGTCTGCATCTAAAATTTGAAATTCATTAGTTAGCGTGCTATAGCTAGCAATGATAATATATTGTCTTGATTTAGACTTATAAACTGATACGTTGAAAGTATCATCCTCTTCATGATAGACTAAAGCATCATTTTCAGAGCTAGTATTTAACGTATGTTTGAAAATATTTTCTGAACGAAGTGTTTGCTCGTTCTTTAATGCATAAAACAACGTTTTATTATCATTTGCCCAAGAGGAAGATCCTGTTGTGTTCTCTATGCGTTCTGGAAACACATCATTGGTTGTTAAATCTTTTATATGAAGTGTGTATTGTCGCCTTCCCAAAGTATCTAATCCATAGGAAACCTTTGTGTTATCTGGACTAATACTGATTCCTGTGAGTTTAAAATACGACTGTCCTTCAGCCATTTTATTGCAATCAAACAACAATTCGTCTGGAGCCTCTAAAGATTCTTTTCTTCTAATGTAAATTGGATAACCTTTTCCTGTTTCAAATTTTACGATGTACCAATAACCATTGTATTTGTAAGGCACAGATTCATCATCTTCTTTAATGCGTGCCTTCATTTCTTTAAACAAATCGTTTTGAAATTGCTCAGTATGTTTCAATGCCTGATTACAATAAGCATTTTCTTCTTCTAAATATTGAATCACTTCTGGGTTTTCCCTGTCATTCATCCAGAAATAATTATCAATTCTAACATCGTTGTGAGCTACTAATTCTTTAGGAACTTGTTTCGCTTTTGGAGGGAAATTATTTTTTTTCAAGAAGTAAAATTTTATACTTTTTTAAGCCCTCAAAAATATAAAAATTAAATAGTTTTGCATCAGAAACTAAAAACTAAAAATTATGTTCGGTGATTTAATGGGAATGATGGGAAAACTTAAAGAAACCCAAGCTAAAGTTGAAGCTACAAAAGAGCGTTTAAACTCAGTTTATATTGATGAAGCCAGTTCTGATGGCTTACTAAAAATAACCGTTACTGGAAACAGAGCAATAAAATCTATTGACATTAGCGAAGACCTTTTACAAGATAAAGAGCAATTGGAAGATTACCTGATTTTAACGCTTAATAAGGCCATTGAAAAAGCTGGCAATGTGCACGAAGCTGAAGTTGCTGCTGTAGCAAAAGAAGGTATGCCAAATATACCTGGAATGGATTTGTTTAAATAGAGTCCTTGACTTCAACCCTGTATTTTATATCCAGTTTTTTCCGCCCAAACTTCCTTGCGGCTTCTACATTGTTTCCCATATAAATATCAATTCGGTTTTTCCAACGACTGTGCATTTTGTCTTTGACCAGAAAAACACTATCAAAGCCTTGAATATTAACCAAAGTATTATGCTTTAAACCTAGCCTCAGCAGATCTCTTGACACAGCGATGCATTTCATTCCTGGAGAGAGCGTATCACCAAATGCAGTGATATTAGGTTGTTCGCTGGTTTGGTAAGATAACGAATTATAAGCTGTAGCTGTCACTTCTTTAATATGCCATACATAGTTTTTTGAGTCTCCTAAGTCGCAACTTAAAACTAGCCCTAAAACAAAAAGTATGACAACAAATTTTTTCATAAACTATGTTATAGTTTATGTAAGATAAGAAATTTATTAAAATCGATATGTTTTTTAAAGATTAGCAAAAATAGATAACAACTTCTCATGCATCGCATCAGTATAATCCAAATGGGTGACAATGCGAAGTTTTCCGCTTCCCATTCCAATAATATGTATGTTGTTTGCTGCTAATTTTTGCACAAATTCTGTTTCGCTAACACCAGCATCTAACTCAAAAATAATAATGTTGGTTTCAATAGGTTCAACCGTTTTAATTTGAGATAAAGAACCCAACACTTCTCCTATTTCTTTGGCTTTATTGTGGTCTTGCTTCAATCTATCAATATGATGATCTAAAGCATACAATCCAGCTGCAGCTAAATAGCCAACCTGACGCATGCCACCACCAAAAATCTTTCGGATTCTAATAGCACCTTTCATTATGTTTTCATCACCAACCAACACAGAACCAATTGGACAACCTAAACCTTTACTCAAACACACTGAAATGGTGTCAAAAACTTCTCCATATTGAAAAGCCGTTTCGTTTGTATTTACCAAAGCATTCCACAATCGAGCACCATCTAAGTGATAGCCTAAGTTATGCTCATTACAAACGGTTCTTATTTTTTTGATTTCTTCAAAATCCCAACACGCTCCACCACCTTTGTTTGTGGTGTTCTCCACAGCCACCAAACTTGTTAAAGGACTGTGGTAAAAATCTGGTGGATTGATAGATTCTACAACCTGTTTTACCGTAAACATGCCTCTGTGACCATCAATGAGTTTGCAAGACACTCCACTATTAAAGGAGGCTCCTCCACCTTCATAGTTGTAAATATGTGCATACTTATCGCAAATAACTTGTTCTCCAGGATTGGTATGCAATTTAATAGCTGCCTGATTTGCCATACTGCCTGTTGGAAAAAACAAAGCTGATTTTTTGCCAAACATTTTGGCAATTCGCTCTTCTAAAGCATTAACTGTTGGGTCTTCTTTATAGACATCATCTCCAACTTTTGCAGATAGCATAGCATCCAACATACCTTGAGTTGGTTTGGTAATGGTATCGCTTCTTAAATCTATTATCATAAATTAATTTGAAGTATAGTTACAAATATCACTTCCAATTGGCGAACCATCAGGAATTCCTGGTGCATCTTTAATTTTAAAGTCATTAGGATTCTCTGTAAACGCTTTAATGAGTCTGGTATACTGCATACCATAGGCACTCGTATCTAATCCTAAAGCAATATTTTGAATGGCTTTATTTGCAATCGCATTAACTTGAAAAGTAGCATTTTCGTTGACTGCTAGATTCATGATTTGTTGCAATAAATTTACATTAACCATTTGTTGAACTTCATTTAAATAAGCATCGTTGTGCTTTTTCTTAAAAGTATTATTGATAAGAGTATTCAACATCTCTTCCATTCCTAACTGATTCACATCTAAACTTTTTTGTTGAATCATCCTGTTAGCACGTTGTGGATGAAGCAGTAAACTTAAAGTCATTTCGCTTGCTGTGGATGCTGCACTTAATGGATCGAAAGCAACTCCAGTTTTTCCATTAAAGGATTCTCTTGTTCTCCAATATCCAAAAGCACGAGGTGGAAACAAGTTTAATTTATTCTTCGGAATGGCTAACGTTTCGGCATCAATTGTTTTTAATAATGAATTTAAAGCAGCCTTTTGAGTGGTTACATCAATACTTTTTACTGAAAATTGATTATCACCTTTCACCACATAATTATAATCTAAACCACCAACAACTTTTGTAGCAGCTTCTGCTTGATAACGATGAAAGAAATATAAAGGTACAAACACATCTTCCAGAACACTGTAAGGTTCAAAACTTCTAATATTATCTACAGAAAAATTAGAAATGGCTTTTGCTCTTATATCCAACACACGATTAAGTTCTTCGCTGGCACTTTTCCCATTATCCCAAAGGTGTGCTAAGGCATGTGCTCCTCCCTGTGCTCTAGCGTCGCTATCACTAATAAAACGAAGTCCATTATTTTCTGCTTTTTCTAAAATTTTATTCAATTCTGCTCTTTCATCAGCACCTTTATCAAATTCAGCATAGCTGTAAGCTACAGTTACTTTGTCCCAATCGCCAATGCCAACTTCATAAGCATTACTAAAATCTATATTCCCATTTTTTAAATCAATTTGAGGATGCGGATAATCCATTACAGAGGCTTTATTGTTGGTACTTGCGGCAAAATTATGTGCAAATCCTAAGGTATGACCAACTTCGTGCGCACTTAATTGTCTGATTCTAGCCAAAGCCATCTCTAACATTGGTTGGTAGTTATCATCACGTTCAGCGAATGGTTTGTTCATCAACGCTTGAGCTATCAAGAAATCTTGACGAACCCTTAAACTTCCTAAACTCACATGGCCTTTGATAATTTCTCCTGTTCTAGGATCGGTTACACTACTTCCATAACTCCAACCTCTTGTTGAACGATGAACCCATTGAATCACATTGTATCTGCAATCTAAAGGGTCTGCATCATCTGGTAACATTTTAACTTGAAACGCATTGATGAACCCTGCTGCTTCATAAGCTTGATTCCACCACTTGGCTCCATCTAATAAAGCTGAACGAATTGGCTCTGGTGTACCATTATCTAAATAATATACAATTGGCTCAACAACCTCGCTTTTAGCAGCTCCTGGATTTTTTTTCTGTAATCTGTGTCGTACTACAAAGCGTTTAACAATTTGTTCTTGTACTGGAGTTGCATAATCCATATAAGACATTGAGATTGCTCCACTTCTTACATCAAAAACTCGTGGTTTGTAATTATTGTCTGGTAGCTCTATAAATGAGTGATGTTGGTTTACTGTTACCAATGAACTTGTTGGAGTAACGCTTCTTAAATTACGACCAGTGGCTTCACCTTTAAATGTAAGCATAACATCAAATTCCACGTTTTTCGGAAACGCTTTTGTACGCTCTAACCACATGGCACTTTTGCTTGTGTCTAAACTATAAGAACCTTCTCCTGATCTTCTTAACGTATTGGAAACGCCGTGAGTGTCTTGCATTAAAAAAGGTGTCAGATCTATAGTATAAACACCATTTTTTTCTTCTTTAATTGGAAATCCGAATAATACAGATTTAGCAAATGCTTGTTCAATACTTTTGCGTTCTAACTCATTATCGGTTAATGCTCTATAATCCTGATTTGGTTGCACCAAGAGCAATTTATTTCCTGCTTTAATAAACTTTACAACACGTTCGCCTCCTAGTTGCCCTCTGTCTAATCCAATGTCATTGGAGCCGATTCCATTTGATAGAGCACTTACGTATAAAAATTCTTTATCAAGGTCTTTAACTTCCATTGATATTTTGTCTTCGGACTCATCATAAGAGAAATTAAAATAACCATTATACTTTTTTAATGGTTTGCTATTAGCATTCTGGGCAAAAGTAAGTGTTACAAAAAGGGCAAATACAGATAATGTGAGTAGTTTTTTCATTATATATGAAGTTGTTGGTTTAATAAAAAAATTGTTTAAAAAATTGGTCTATAAATCTACATAAATAAATTAGGACATAAAACATGAAAAATCCTAATATTAGTTTTTTAACAAGATTTAATAATCCTATTTTTGTTAAAAATTGAATTATGATAACATCAGATCAGATTAAAGATCTCAATACACGCCTTGACAAACTAAGGCACTATCTTTGACTTAGATGCCAAACTTATAGAAATACAGAACGAAGAAGAAAAAACTTTTGATCCTAGTTTTTGGGATGATTCCAAGGCTGCAGAAGTGATCATGAAAGGGCTTCGTGTTAACAAAAAATGGGTTTCAGATTATAATCAAGCGAAAACTTTAGTAGAAGACTTAGAAGTACTTTATGAATTCAACAAAGAAGGAGAGGCTTCTGATAAAGAACTAGAAAATCAGTTTCAAAAAACAGAAACTTTTCTTGAAGGCTTAGAGTTTAAAAACATGCTTTCTGAAGAAGGAGACAACCTAAGTGCAGTTTTGCAAATTACTGCTGGAGCTGGAGGAACCGAAAGTTGTGATTGGGCAAGTATGCTTATGCGCATGTACATAATGTATGCCGAAAAAAATGACTTTAAAATTAAAGATCTCAACTACCAAGAAGGAGATGTTGCAGGTATAAAAACTGTAACCTTAGAAATTAATGGAGATTATGCCTTTGGTTGGTTAAAAGGCGAAAATGGTGTGCATCGTTTGGTGCGTATTTCTCCTTTTGATAGTAATGCCAAACGTCATACAAGTTTTGCTTCAGTTTACGTGTATCCTTTAGTTGACGACACCATTGAAATAGAAATAAATCCTGCAGATATTGAAATCACCACAGCGAGATCAAGTGGTGCTGGTGGACAAAACGTAAATAAAGTTGAAACCAAAGTACAACTCCATCATAAACCGACTGGTATAAAAATTTCATGTTCTGAAACACGTTCACAACACGACAACAGGGAGCGTGCTTTGCAAATGTTAAAATCTCAATTATATGAAATAGAATTACAGAAACAAATGGCACAACGTGATGATATAGAAGCTGGAAAAATGAAAATTGAATGGGGAAGCCAAATACGTAACTATGTAATGCATCCTTACAAATTAGTGAAAGATGTAAGAACTGGTCACGAAACTGGAAATGTTGATGCTGTAATGGATGGCTATATAGACGAATTTTTAAAATCCTATTTAATGATGATGGGACAGAAAGAGAGTTTACAGTAAGCAGTCAAATAAATTCAATATAAAATTTAAGCAAGAATACAATATGATAAAAATATACCATAACAACCGTTGCAGTAAATCACGCTGTGGATTAGAACTGTTGGAGCAATCAGGAAAAAAATTTATAGTTATCAAATACCTAGAAGATGTACCAACCAAAAATGAACTCAAAGACATCATAAATTTATTAGGTATAAAACCTATTGATTTGATTAGAAAGAATGAAGCTATTTGGAAAGAACAGTTTAAGGGCAAAACACTCTCTGATGCTCAATTAATTGACGCAATGTTAAAAAATCCAAAATTAATAGAACGTCCAATAGTTATCAATGGCAATAAAGCTACCATTGGCAGGCCTCCTGAGAAGATCCTTGATATTATTTAATATATTTTTGTAGGATAATTCTTTTAACACAATTTTAACCAAAGCCGATTAAACCAAAGTATACTTTTGCGGTCAAACCAGCAAAAAATATACATGAACAAACTATTTCTAACCATCCTAACTTTAGGATTATTCGTAACTACTGCAAAAGCACAAAGTCCACAAGGTGGTCCTGTGAAAAAAGAAGTCATTATTAAAGGTAACGTAACTGACCAAGAAACCAAAGAACCATTAGAATACGCAACCATTGTTTTTTTTAGTAAACAAGAAAACAAAATTGTTACTGGAGGCATTACAGATGCTAAAGGAGACTTTAGCATTCCTGTTGAAGCTGGAGTTTATGATATACGTATAGAATATATTGGTTTTAAAACACAAACACTTGAAGACAAAAAAATCACCCAAGATGAAAACATCGGTAATTTTGCACTTTCATTGGATGCACAAGCATTAAATGAGGTTGAAGTTATTGCTGAACGGACAACCGTTGAAATAAAACTTGACAAAAAGATTTACAATGTTGGTAAAGATTTAACCGTTAGTGGCGGGACCGTAAGTGATGTATTGGATAATGTTCCTTCTGTTTCGGTAGACGTTGAGGGAAATGTATCATTACGAGGCAATGACAATGTTCAAATTCTAATCAACGGAAAACCCTCTGGTTTGGTTGGTTTAAACTCAACCGATGCTTTACGACAATTACCTGCTGAATCCATTGAGCGCGTTGAAGTGATTACCTCACCTTCAGCTAGGTATGAATCTGAAGGAACAGCTGGTATTTTAAATATAATCCTTCGCCGCAGTAAATTACAAGGTTTTAATGGCGCAATCACATTAAATGGTGGCCATCCAACATCTTATGGTATTTCTGGAAATATAAATTACAGAACAGGTGATTTAAACATATTTAATACATCTGGCTACAGATATAGCGACTCTCCTGGAAATAGTTTATCATTGACTGAGTATTTAAACACAGGAACTTTTGTTGATGAATTTAGAAATACAGATAGAATCAGGAAAGGGTTTAATACCAATTTTGGTGTAGAATGGTATATCAATGATTCTGCTTCTTTAACAACCTCCGTGGTTTATAGAGATGGTGACAATGAAAGCTCTACGCTTAATGAAATATTTCAGTATGATAGCAATCGTTTATTAACTAGTGAAAGTTCTCGTTTAGAAGTTGAAATGGAAGACGACAAAACCATTCAATATTCAACAAATTTTACTAAAAACTTTGAGAATAGTGGTAAATTCAGTGTTGAGTTTCAATATGAAGAAAGTAATGAAGATGAAGTTGCTGATATTATATTGGATAATACATTAAATACAGAAATAGTAACCACATTAAACAGCGAGGATCGCATATTATTACAATCTGATTATGTATTGCCAATAGGAGAAAACACACAATTTGAACTAGGTTATCGTGGAAGTTTTAAAGATAATGTTACAGATTATACTGTAGAATTTTTTAATGATGATACTAATGAATTTGATATCAATACAAACCTTTCCAATGTTTTAAACTTTAAAGAAGATATTCATGCACTTTATAGCCAATATGGTACAAAGTTTAACAAATTTTCATTCTTGTTGGGCTTACGTTTAGAGAATACCAGAATCATTATAGACCAACCAACAAGCGGCGATTATATCACAAAAAACTATACAGGTTTATTCCCAACTGTAAATTTAAATTATGAGTTAAGCCAAACTGAAAATATCACATTAGGATATAGCAGACGTTTACGCAGGCCACGTTCAAGAATGATAAATCCGTTTCCTTCAAGGTCTAGTGTCACAAATATCTTTACTGGTAATCCAGATTTAGACCCAACATATTCAGGAACATTTGATTTAGGCTATTTAAACCGTTTCGGAAAATTTGTATTAAGTACCTCAATTTATTATACACATTCAACAGATTCATGGAACTTTATCAGTTTCGATACTGGTGATACAGTTACAGTTAATGGAGAGGAAGTACCAGTTATTCAAAGATCTCCAATAAACCTATCAACAAATGACCGTTTTGGCTATGAATTTAACTTAACCTATAGCCCAAATAGAAAATGGCGTATTAATGGAGATTTCAATTTCTTCAAATCCATAGACAAAGGAGACTTTAACGGATTGAGCTTTGATAATGAAAACGTTAGTTATAGAGCACGTTTAAGTAACAAATACAACTTGCCAGGGAAAATAGATTGGCAAACAACACTATCCTATAGCGGACCTAGTGAAACCGCCCAATCTAAAAGCAAGGGCATGCTCTTTACCAATATGGCCTTCAGCAAAGATATCTTTAAAGATAATGCATCTATCTCATTTAATGTAAACGATTTATTCAATAGCATGATGCGACAGTCTGACACGTTTACACCAACTTACAATAGCTATAGCGAATACAGATGGAGACAACGTAGCATTAACTTCTCGTTCACTTATAGATTTAATCAAAATAAGAAACAGCAAAGAGGTCGCCCAGATGATGGTGGCGATGACGACATGATGGAATTCCAACAAGCCAAACCATAATGTTTAACAATATATGAACTAAAAAAGGAAGCCAAATGGCTTCCTTTTTTTATATCATTAAACTATTAAAAACTATTGAATTGCTTGACGTTTAGCTTTTTTTTCTGCTCTAATTTCTTTCATTCTTTCTATAAGGGCTCCACCAATCCAGTAAGGGATTACAAAAGTCAATAAAAAAATCATTAACCAAAACCCTAAGGTTAATATTGATAAAAAAGCTAAAAATCCTAAATATTGATCAAAGTCAAACATAATATTGGTGTGTTTTATAAATCTAGTACAAAGATAATGCAACAAATTTTGTTACACAACAGTAAAAATGAGATTTATTAACAGGATATGAACTTTATATTTTTAATAATATCTAAAACAAAATACATTTTATTAACAATAAATTCCTAATAAATAAACCATTAAACCTTAAAACAAAAGCACAATAAATTGTAATTTTGTTGTATTAAACGTAATAATTACAATGAGTTTTAGAATAGAAAAAGATACAATGGGCAATGTTCAAGTGCCTGTTGATAAACTTTGGGGAGCACAAACAGAACGTTCAAGAAATAATTTTAAAATAGGAGCACCAGCTTCTATGCCTCTAGAAATTATATATGGTTTTGCCTACTTAAAAAAAGCTGCTGCTTTTACCAATTGCGAACTTGGTGTACTTACTGAACAAAAAAGAGATTTAATTGCTAAAGTCTGTGATGAAATTTTAGTTGGAAAGCATGATGACCAATTCCCTTTGGTTATTTGGCAAACTGGTTCTGGTACACAAAGCAATATGAATGTGAATGAAGTCATTGCCAATAGAGCGCATCAACTCGCTGGTAAAACTATTGGAGAAGGTGAAAAAACCATACAACCCAATGATGATGTAAATAAATCACAATCTTCAAACGACACCTTTCCTACAGGAATGCATATTGCTACCTATAAAAAAATTGTAGAAGTAACCATTCCAGGGATTGAAGCTTTACGTGATACACTTCAAAATAAATCAAACGATTTTAAAGATGTTGTTAAAATTGGGAGAACACATTTAATGGATGCAACACCTCTAACCTTAGGTCAGGAATTTTCTGGTTATGTATCTCAATTAAACCATGGTCTAAAAGCATTGAAAAATACTTTACCTCACTTAAGTGAATTGGCTCTTGGAGGAACAGCAGTTGGTACAGGACTAAATACGCCAAAAGGTTACGATGTTTTAGTCGCAAAATATATTGCTGAGTTTACAGGTTTGCCTTTTGTTACTGCTTCCAATAAATTTGAAGCTCTAGCCGCACATGATGCTTTGGTAGAAACACATGGCGCCTTGAAACAATTAGCTGTTTCATTAAACAAAATAGCTAATGATATTAGGATGATGGCTTCAGGCCCTCGTTCTGGTATTGGTGAAATCATTATTCCTGCCAACGAACCAGGAAGTAGCATTATGCCAGGGAAAGTAAATCCTACACAATGTGAAGCATTGACAATGGTTTGCGCTCAAGTGATGGGAAATGACGTTGCAGTAACAGTTGGAGGTACACAAGGTCATTATGAGTTAAATGTATTTAAACCAATGATGGCAGCTAATGTTTTGCAATCTGCTCAACTTTTAGGCGATGCATGTGAAAGTTTTAACGTACATTGTGCAGTAGGCATAGAACCTAATCATTCAGTAATTAAGCAACTGTTAAATAATTCCCTAATGCTTGTCACAGCATTAAACACTAAAATAGGTTATTATAAAGCTGCTGAAATTGCCAATACAGCGCATAAAAATGGAACAACACTTAAAGAAGAAGCTATCAATTTAGGTTATGTCACTGCTGAAGAATATGATGCTTGGGTAAAACCTGAAGATATGGTTGGAAATTTAAAATAGAAATACATTTAACAACAGAACCTAATATTAAACTTAATCTCAACATTATGAAAAAAACATTACCTTCACTTTTATTACTTATTGGTTTGGTTTTTAATATTAATTCACAGACCACTTTCAGCTTGGCTCAAACAGTTTCACTTTCTGGTTCAGCAGACCCTTATGCCATTGCCACTGGTGATCTAGATGGAGATGGAAATAATGACATTTTATTTGCTTCATCTGGAAACGGAACCTTTAGTTGGCTTAAAAATGATGGAACAGGAAATTTTATAACACCAGCAACAACAATTGGATCTGGAGGTTATGGTTATCCTAACTCTGTAGCTATTGCAGATGTCGATGGTATAAATGGGAATGATGTTATTTTATGTGCTGGAGATCAAGTAATATGGTTCCCAAATGATGGTTCAGGAAATTTTGCAACAGAAAATTCTGTAGCAAGTTTTCCAAGTTTCGGAGCTTCCTTTATAGTTGTTAAGGATATTAATGGTGACAGCACTTTAGACATTGCTGTTTCAGATTATTACACACATCAATTGGTCTGGGTTTCGAATAGTGGAACCGCACCACATTTTAATGGGACTAAAAATACAATCGCAAGCTCTTTCACAAATGTTGCTGGTTTTGATTTAGGAGATATTGATGGTGATGGCGACATTGATGCAGTTATAAGCAACGCTATTGGTATAAGTGCTTCTCCAAATGACAGTAAAATAGAAGTTTACTATAATGATGGCTCGGAAGTTTTTACTGCTGATGCCAATCCAGTAGCAAATAATACAAAAGATTATATGTGGAGTGTTTTGATTGCTGATGTTGATGGTGACACAGATATGGACATTTTAGCAACAGACTTATTTGGAAATGTATCTTGGTATAACAGAGCCGGAGTGATTGATGGTCCTGCAACATATTCAGAAACGCCTTTTACTACGAGCATTGCAAATCCAGCAACAATTGCTTTTGAAGATCTAGATAACGATACATTAAAAGATGTTGTTTTAAGTAGTGGTTTGGGTTCAGGAAATGCTATTGTTTGGTTTAAAAATAATGGTTCTGGTACCTTTGCTAGTGAAACAATAATTGATGCAACTCAAGCCAATACATACACAATGGCTTTATCTGATTTTGATGATGATGGAGATATAGATATTACATCTGCAGCGTATGGCAACGATACTATTAAAATTTTCGACAATGAAAAAATTAATCTATCTGTTGATGAATCTTTAATTGATAAATTCAATATCTTCCCTAATCCAACAAAAAATACGTTAAATTTTAAAGTCCCATTTGCTGAGAGTTTTAAAGTTTCTGTTTATGATATCTTAGGAAAAGAAGTGTTACATTCAACTTTACAGAATTCTAAATCTCTTGATGTGTCCAAGCTAAACAATGGTATTTATATTCTTAAATTTGATGATTATAACACAAATCTCAAGTTTGTAAAAAAGTAAGTCTCAATATATATTTCAATAAAATGAGCAAGTGCAATCCACTTGCTTTTTTTATATTTACTATCAAAACCATTTGTAAAAAAATGAAAAAAGAGAATCTCACTGTAATATTAGCACTTTTTATTGGTGTTTCATTAAATTCTCAAACGACTTTTGTTAAAACACAGTCCATAGCTCTACCACCAGGTGGCGGAAATGCACCTTATAATATTGCTTCTGGGTTGATTGATAATGACGCCTTCCCAGATATCATAGTTTCTACAACTTTAGGGAATTCTGTGTATTGGTTGAAAAATGATGGAAACGGAGTTTTTACAGTTCAGAGTCCTGAAATTAGTTCAACCTTAAATAGTGCTGGAGGTGTTGCTATTGCTGACCTTAATGGAGATGGTTATAATGATGTGGTAACGACTTCTTATAACGACAATAAGCTCGTTTGGTTTGCCAATGATGGTTCAGGTAATTTTGGGACAGAACAATTAATTTCATCATCTGTATCTGGACCAAGTCAAGTATATGTTAGACAGTTTGACAATAATGCAACACTAGATGTTTCAGTATCCTCCTACTCCGGAAATGAAGTTGTATGGTTTTCTAATGATGGTTCAGGTAATTTTGGGCCAAAAAATATTATTGACAACACTATTACGAGTCCTGGAGCTTATGCAGTAAAAGACATAGATTTTGATGGTGATATAGATGCTGTAATTGGGAGTTCTGTAGCTTTTGGAACTCCAAACGATTGTGTCATAAAAGTATTTTATAACGATGGAAATGGTGTTTTTACAGCAGATACAAATCCTGTTTCTGTAAATACTAAAGATTATATTTTTAGTATCATGGCTGAAGATGTTGATGGTGACGATAGCTTAGACATATTAGTAACAGATTTATTAGGAAGCCCTTCTTGGTTTAAACGAACACAAATAAGCCCTGGAACTGCTACTTACGCAGAAACTGTTTTAACGACTAGCATTGCTAATCCAGCGTGTTTAGATTTAAGAGATTTGGATAACGATTCGTTTAAAGATTTTGTTTTAACTAGTGCAACTTCTGGTGGCGGAAATGATATTGTATGGTACAAAAATAATGGAAATGGTGGTTTTAATTCTGAAATTGTAATAGACAATACCCAAAGCCAAGCTTATACCATTACCTTTTCAGATTTTGAAAATGATGGTGATTTAGATATTGCAACGGTTGCATATAATGATGATGACGTAAATGTTTTCAATAATCAAAAAATCACACTTTCTACTAATGACCTGACAAATAGCCCTTTTAAAATTTATCCGAATCCAGCTTCTAGTAAACTGCATTTGAATGATGTAGCATCTGAAAATTATGAAATTTCAATTTACGATCTTTTAGGAAAAAAAATCATGGAGTCTACTCTGAATAGAAATTTTCCTTTGGATATTTCTTCACTTCAATCTGGAATTTATATAATGAAGTTTAAAGAGTTAAAACAAACATATAAGTTTATCAAACAATAAATTATATAAAAAAGCAGGAACAAAAGTCACCTGCTTCTTTCAAATTTAGTTAGCTATTAATATATATTTAGGATAATCTATTTTTGATAATAATCCAAAGCTAACAATTATAAATTAAAAATTAATTAACCTATGTTAATGACTTAAATAAAATTAAGTTGTTTTCTTATTCTACTTAACTGCACTGGAGTAATATTCAAATAGGATGCTATTTGGTATTGTGGTATTAAATTATCAATATCTGGTATTTGTTTTCTCAATTTCAGATAGCTCTCTGTAGCATTTAGTCTCATTAAGTCCAAATTGCGATCTTCGTAAGCTATAAAAGCGTGTTCTAACACTTTTACATACAATCTACCTATTTCAAACTCCTCTCTGCATAAATCTTTAAAATCATGAAAATTCATTTCATAGATTTTACAATCCGTTAATGTTATGTAGTTTACTTTAGTAGGTTCATCTTTAAGTATCGCTGTTAAGGCACCAGCAAATGAAATTGGCGTAAATAATCGTTTACTAAAATGTTTTCCAGATTCTGAAGTTACGTAAGCACTAATGACACCTGAAACTAACATATATACATTTTTTTGAACGGTTCCTGCTTCGGCCAATAATGTATTGGCAGGTACTTTACGAAAAGTCGCTAATTTTTTGAGCTTTTTAAAGGATGCTTCGGAAATATCTCCAAAGCCTTGCAAAAACTTTAAATTTTGATCCATGACTTAAACAATTTTGATTGATTTATGAGCAAGTTCAAATGCTGCTGTTGCGTGAATTGTTGTAGTATCAAAAACAGGGACTGAAACGTTGTCTTGCTTAATTAATAAAGGTATTTCAGTACAGCCTAAAATAATACCTTCTGCACCTTCACTAACTAACTTTTCTATAATCTTTAAATAAGCCTCCTTTGAAGTATTCAATAATAATCCTTTAGATAACTCATCGTAAATAACCTTATGAATTGTGTCTCGATCCTTTTCATCAGGAATAATGGTTTCAATACCAAAAGTTTTCAAAACTTCTTTAAAAAAAGGTTTTTCCATAGTATATTTTGTACCTAAAAGTGCAACTTTACTAATATTTTGATCCAAAATACGTTTTACAGTTGCTTCAGCAATATGAATTACTGGAATAGAAACTACTTGCTTAATAGCTTCAACACACAAATGCATTGTGTTGGCACAAATTACAATCATACTTGCTCCAGATTTTTCTAAACCTAAGGCAGCATCTTGCATAATAGTGTCCAATTTATCCCAACGTCCTTGAGATTGAAGTCTGGAAATTTCACCAAAATCCAATGAATTTATAATGAGTTTAGATGAATGAATTCCACCAAATGTTTGTGCTGCAAGATCATTAAGCACTTGGTAATACATGATGGTTGATTGTGGTGTGATACCTCCAATTAATCCTATGGTTTGCATTAAAAGATTATATTTTTGTCCTAAATTTATAGCTTTAATTAAAACTTACAAAGTTTCGTATGTCCATTCTCATTATCAACATAAAAGAATTATTACAAGTAAGAGATTCTAATATCTTGAAGGTTTCTGGCAAAGACATGAATGTGCTTCCAACCTTAAAAAATGCTTATGTTTTAATTGAAGACGATACCATTGTTGATTATGGAAGTATGGATGATATTATTAATTTGGATGCAGATAAAGTCATTGATGCTGAAGGAAAAATGGTACTTCCAGCTTGGTGTGATAGTCATACACATATTGTTTACGCAGGAAACAGAGAACAGGAATTTGTAGATAGAATAAATGGATTGAGTTATGAACAAATTGCTAATCGTGGTGGTGGGATTTTAAATTCGGCAGCAACACTACAAAGCACAAGTGAAACTGATTTATACGAGCAATCTATTAAGCGAGTTAAAGAGGTTATGAAACTTGGCACTGGAGCTCTAGAAATTAAATCAGGTTATGGTTTAACTATGGAAGCCGAACTGAAAATGCTTCGTGTTATCAAACGCATCAAACAAAAATTTCCTATCAAAGTAAAAGCTACATTTTTGGGAGCACATGCCTTACCAAGCCTTTATAAGAACAATAAGGAAGCTTATTTGGATTTGGTTGTAAATGAAATGATTCCTAGAGTTGCCGAAGAAAAACTAGCCAAATATATTGATGTGTTTTGCGAAAAAGGTTACTTCTCTTTAGAAGATACTGAACGCATTCTAACAGCTGGAAAATTGCATGGCTTAATTCCTAAAATACATGTTAACCAATTCAACGCTTTTGGTGGTGTTGCTCTTGGTGTAAAATACAATGCACTTTCTGTAGACCATCTGGAAGAATTAAATGATGACGATGTTACAGCATTACAAAATAGTGAGACCATGCCTGTTGCTCTGCCTTCATGTTCTTACTTTTTAAGCATTCCTTATACTCCTGCTAGAAAACTAATTGATGCTGGACTTCCTCTAGCTTTAGCCACAGATTACAATCCTGGTTCTACACCAAGTGGAAATATGAATTTTGTTGTAAGCACTGCTTGTATAAAAATGAAAATGACACCTGAAGAAGCCATCAATGCAGCAACCATTAATGGTGCTTACGCTATGGGAATTAGTAATCTGTATGGCAGTATTACAAGAGGGAAGAAAGCCAATTTAATTATTACTAAAGCAGTACCAAGCTATAATTACTTGCCTTATGCTTTTGGTGACAATCACATTGAAACAGTAATTATTAATGGTGAAATGATATAAAAAAAGCCTCAAGCTAAGAACAGCTTGAGGCTTTTCAACCAACCAATCAAAAGTTACTACTACTTAAGTTCGAATTGAGATGATGACACTAAATTATTTTGGTCAAAAACGTTAATAATATAACGTCCTTTTTCAAAATCTTTACCTTTAGCTTCAACAAACTCACAAATATCTAGATTATCGCTTTCGTAGTTAAATTTACTAATCAAGCTATAATTTAAAACTTCATCATTAAATTGAATTTGCTCATTTAGTCCTAAAACATTGTCTTTAGGATCTAACACCTGAACAAAAAATTCTTTATCACCAGCAGCTACTAATTTGTTTTTAGCAACTGTGTAGCACACTCTAATTTTATCAGCTCTTCCAGCACGTTCAGTTGGTATTAATTTACCTGAACTTCTCACAATAACTCCAAAACCTTTTAAACCTACTGTTGATAATACAGCTGCATCTTCAACTATAGTTGCTAATTCAGTGTTTTGTGCTAATAACGAATCGTTAAATACAATACGATCTTGTAACTGAATTTTTGTACTATCTAAGCTAGTTGCCAATAATGCATTAGATGCTTTTAAAGCAGTGTTTTCTTCCATCAATGATTCCATTTCATCTTGAAGCGCTAAGAATTGTTTTTTATACTTCCATAAACTACGTACGCTGTTTTCTGAAACTTTTAATGAGTCCATTAAACTTTCAATACGCTCTCTTGCTTCAACCAATTTTTGGTTTGCTGCTTCATTTTCACCAATGGCAGCGTCATATTGCTGAGCCATGTTGTTTAAATCTTTAAGCACTAAGGCTTTTTCTTCAGTTAATTGCTTCTGAGTTTCATCAGCTTCGTTTTTTAAGTTAAAAGTGTAAAATAATGTCCCAATTAAAAGAACAACTGCAATACCCAAAATAACTTTTAACGCGTTGTTATTACTTCCTGACTTGTTTTCCATAATAGTAAATCTTTGTTTTTGTTAACTACTAATTTTTATTTTTAAATGTTGTTTGCCAATACTTTATTGCCGCTAATAACCGCAAAAATCGTTTTTTATTTTAAGTGTTTGATTAATAACATTTTAATTTATTAAGTAAGTTATTAACGTTTACACTTTTTAAAAAGCCTAACTATGAATTAGACTTTGGCATTTGTTCTTATATACGAATAAGTGTTAAATTTGGATGTGAGATAATAAAATATAGTTTGAAATAGAGATTGCATTTTTAGCTGACATTAATGAATACAAGGCTTACAGAAGATTTAATTGGCAATTAAAGTTTTGTTAATTATTGAACATTTGAATCCATGTTTAAAACCAAAACTGGTATTTATATCAAAAAAAACTGAATGAATCCAAAACATATAGACATAGTTGCTTTTGAAAATATTTATGCTAAAGATTTCTATAATTTGAATATTGAATGGCTTAAAACGTTTTTCTATGTTGAACCTTTTGATGAAGAAGTACTAAGCAAACCAGATATTTACATTATAAACAAAGGTGGTTTTATCTTTTTTGCAAAACTCAATAACACTATTGTTGGTACAGTTGCGTTGATGCCAACAAAAACTAAAAATGTTTTTGAGCTCACAAAAATGGCTGTGCCACCAAAGCATCGTGGTTATAAAATAGGTCAGCAACTCATGCAGCATTGCATTGATTTTGCAAAAAACAACAATTTCAAAGCACTTATGCTCTACTCCAACACCAAGCTTGAAAATGCTATTTATATTTATAAAAAATATGGATTTGTTGAAGTGCCTTTAGAACCAAACAGTCCTTATATAAGAAGTGATATTAAGATGGAATTGAAATTCCTGTGAAAACAGGAATCTTTTTATCTTAACTAATCGCTATCTTTATTTTGGATTCCGTATCAAGTGCGAAATGACAAATTAATTATTGATAGATTTCAACGAATCTATCTGACGTTGTAACTTATCAATCTGTTCTTGGTTTTTATCTACCTTAGGAATCACATTAAGTGAATCTAAAACACGCTGTGCTATATCAATATCTTTGGTTTCTTCAACATAATAGTAACCAATACCTTCGCTAGCTCTCCAAGCCTCACTTAATTGGTCATATACTGTTTTGTCCCATTGGCTAGGATGTTTTACATCTATCCAAACCACATCGCGATACTCACTATCTATTAATGCTAAATCTGGAGTTGCAGAGCCATCAAAATTATCTGAACCTTCTCTTACAGCTGAAACTGTACCTAAGAAAAACATACGTTTACGTCCTGCAATATCTTTTATATAAGGTCTAAATTCTACTGGTTTATTCACAGACCAATCAAATTCTTTACGTGACTCGATTACTTTTAAAGGCATTGCAGAAACTCCTGCATAACCTTGTTTTTTGGCTGCATGGTCGTAATAATAGAGTTTGTCTGTGCCATCTGCAGGTATAAAAACACTGAAGGTTAAGCTAGTTCGCTCATCTCCTACTGGCTCCAAACCAAACCAATGATATAAGCCACTGTAAGCATCAGCATCAGTGCTATTAAAATCAAAATCTGTTACGAAAGGTTGTTGGTTTTGATCGTCTGGTAAATCTGGAATTTTTACAGCTGTTTCCATATTCCATGGTAAAGGATCACTGAATCCTCCTAAGAATTTTAAAGATTCTGCCTGTAAACGCGATACTTTTTCAGACAAGGTATTTTGACGCGTTAAAAAAGGATGGTTTTTCATGTCCTCAGGACTTACAAAAGTTCCTTTTCCTATTAAAACACGCTCTACATAATCACTAAAATCGTGTGCTCCATTTTCAATAATTACTACACCACCAAAAGTTGGATATGGAAAGAAAAAACCTTTCCAATTGATTAAGCTCACAACTTGAACCCAATCTCCTGAATCATTTTTCATATAAAAGACATCTCCAGGTTCGGTTGAAAACAGCTTTGCAATGCCAAAACGTTGTACAACTGCATTGTAAGTGTTTCTGCTGAACTTTAAGGACTCACCTATTGAAAACGTAACAGGAATTCTATTTTCACTTGAGAATCTTGGAAAAGGAGTTGTACTTGATACTGAAAATACTTCTTCTGTATTGTCACTAATACGTTGCCAAATGTATTTTTCTGTGGGCTGAATGGCCATGGTCCATCTGTTTTCGCCATCTACTCTAACTAAATGAGGCAAGGACACATCTTTGGTTTCACCAACCGATTCATTTGCCATGGAGAAAATATTTCGTAATGGCTGAATCCGTTCATTTTGAGTTAATGGCAATTCATGAATTTCAACTTTATTTAAATGTTTGAATACATTATAGGTTTTCATGTAGTCGTACATTTTAAAATGCCAACCTACAGCATAAATAATACCGAAAATGACTAATAACAGTCCTAAAATTCCTATACGCTTTCCAGTACTTGGTGTTTTTCTGAACTTTCTAAGTAATAAGAACAAAATGGTTCCGCATAGTAGAATTACAAAAATGAATTTTCTGATGAACAGTAAAAAAGGTTGGTATTCATCACGAAGAATGAATAATAACAATAACAATACAAAACCACCAATTACAGTAATTACTTTTTGCTTTTTGCCTTTATTCCAGTAGTTTTTAATCATCTTTTTTCTTTTTTAGCAATGAGATAACCATTATAAAAAACAATAATCATTAATGGTGGAGGTAAAATTTTAACAAGATTTCTCCAACCAAATAAATGAGAATAGTCTAAGAAAAATAATTGACCTATCAATAAAATGACAGATACAATAATCATTACCAAGTAAAGTCTTCTCATTTTCTATTATTTTAAATAGCCTTTATCCTTTAAGCGTTCTCTAGCGCTTTTCTTTTCTTGTATTGTTTGTTCTGGAGTTTTAGGTTCTTCAATAACATCTTCAACTTCATCTTTTGTGGTCATATCATCTAAAAGCTCTTTGCCTTTTTCAATGGTACCACTCACCAAATCGGTTAAAGACTCGCTTTTTTCGTCTACAATTTTACCAGATTTCAACACAAAATTAGCAAGATAAGTTCCTAAAACGGTTCCAACCACTATAGAGCAAAAAACTGATATTCCGTCAAAACTGGTGAATATTTCAACTGGTGTCACAAATTGAATTATGACAGCAATAAACAAAAAGGAAAATGTGATAAAAACAAGTCTAGGCAAAAATGATTGTTTATAAATAAAACCCTTTTTTTCTCCAGGTTTCATCTGAAGTTCTTTGCTATTTACCAATTTGTTTACAAAACGATATGTTTTATTACTATTTGACTCTCTCCAAAAAAGAAGAATTCCAAATAAAATGGATGCTATAAAAATGACTAGTTCTATTCCCATGATTAACTAAGTTTAATTACTCTCTATAAAATTAGTCTATAATTTTTAAATATTGTTACTAATGGTCTCAATTACCCAATCTTGAAATGACTCATCCCAAGTTTCATAGGTCTTGTAAAACTGCTCTTTATCATACCAATACAAGAATAACACATCTTTTGGAGCGATGTTAACTAATAATTTCCAAATAAGGTCTAAATGAGCAACTTCTAAAGCCGAGTGTGGCTCATGCAAAGCAAAATAAAACGATTGGTCTATTAAATCCTGAATTTTAAATGCATTACTTCGCTCTAGTCTCTCTAAATAAATCTCGACTCCATTGACTCGCTTTAATGCACTTGCATCAATTGTGTTGAGATATTTTCTGAATAGCAAATTATCCTCCAAAATGTCCTTAATTGGATGTTTTATGTCTTTTAATTCATGATAAAGCATCATTTTTTTGATGCGCTCATAACGAGGTGTATTAACCACATCTTCCAGATTACATTCTATAATTAGATGACTCTTAAGTTTTTCTATAAGTTCAGATTGTTCAATGTGATAGATCAACACATCATATTCTGTGTTTTTAATAGCTTCTTTATGAGCTTCTTTATCTTCAAAAACAATAATGGTTTTTATAAAATCTCTAAGCAAATAAACACCACCAAAAGCTTTGGCAAAAAAAGAATTGGTTTTATAAACCAAAGGTGCTAATACTAATTGCCTATTTCGTAAATCACCATGTGCCTTTGCAGATTTTAGTAATTGCTCATGGATATTTTCATCAATAAAATTGTTACCTAAATTGAATTTTTCAATGAGTTGTAATTGCTCTTCCTGAATTTTATTTAAATCATTGATTAGGTGAAATCTGATATAAATAGTATCGTATTTTAATATATCTAAAGGTTCATAGAAGGTGTCAATATCTTGATCGAAATCTAAGCAAATGGCACAATCTCTGGTGATATCGTTAATTTGAATGCCATACATTTTAAACACAAACTGCATCATGTCTCTATCAAAAGAATGTGTAGGCATATAAACTGGTTTTCCTTTTTGAAGTGGTGTTATTAGGATACCATGCGGATTGGCTTCACCATGATTTAAGTAATTTGATTCTTCTTTTTCTTCTGCAATTTCAGGACTCCAACCAATGCCATCTATAGAAAACGACTTGAGTTTGGTTGGTTCAAAACCTAATTTTAATAGGCATTGATTATAACGCTCAACCAATTTTCCACTTACAGGAATAAGCTCACTTTGATATAGATTTGCTGCTTTTAGTTTTTTCATACTTTTTCCTCGAAAGAGAGACTTATTTTTACTTATCAATCTTTCTAATGGCTTTAATATTTCCATCAATTGGAACAATAGTTACATTACTGTTTTCTTTAGTTACATAAAAAACATATAAACTGTTTTTACCTAACATCTGAATATTTTTAGTTTCTCCATCATCAAATGTTAATTGATGAGTGATTCTTATATCTCCATTTATTATTCTGCTCTTTATTTTACCACCACGACCTATGCCAAATCCTACAAATCCACCAATTATATATATGGCAATCATTACAAACAATAGCTGCTTAGAACCAGATTTAAATTTGCTTCTAATCTTATCCAATTTTTCTTTTTTCTTGCCAGATTGATACTTTTCTTTTTTGCTTAACCAATCATAGTATTTAGGTATCAGTTTTGCATATAACAAAGCAACCAGCACACATATAACAAGACCAATTAATAACTTAAAATCTCCAGTAATTACTGAAATTGGGCTTATAAGTACATCTAATACTGAGGTGTAATCAAAAATATTTACGTCCAGAAACTTATAGTAAATGGCTTCATGTAAAACACCTAGAATCAACAAAAAAATATAGCCAATAGACAGGTAGTCTTGTATACCATAACTAGATTCTTTTTTGGTTATTGGCTCTTCTACTTCTATCATATTTTATTAATTTTCTTTATCAAATTGTTTCCTAGCTTCCAATTCAATATTCATTTGGTTTACTCGAGCATCAACTTTACGTTTAAAGTCTGTATCTGCAATGGTAGCCACATTATCCAAATACCTAACTACTTCCTGACGTCTTATCTCAGAAAAATCTAAACCTTTCATATTGGCTCGCATTAATTCTTGCAACATGCTAAATTTGGTATCATAATCTTTTTTGAAGTAGATCTCTGGATTTTCAAACCAATCTTCTTCCAAATCAAAATCGGTTAAACGAAGTGATACAGCACTTTGAATATTCCTTACATCACGAGAGGAGAAAAATGGAAATATCTTTTGAATTTCTTTATAAAGATTAGCATAGAACAAATGCTGATTGGTATTAAAGTTCTTTTCGATTTTTTCATAAACCTCAAAAACTCTCTCCTCTGTTGGTTTGTCTGTAACATTAAGGATTTCACCTAAGTTTTTAGCCAAACCTTGATTTTGAAGATAACTATAGTTTTCTGGGCCTTGCATATTTACAAAATCTGGCATGGTATCATCCAATTTTCTCCACCACAAATGATCTTGATCTAAAAAGTCATGTTCTGTTCTAGCTCCATCAATTTTAAATCGACCCTGAACACGAGAAATCACAGCTTTATCAAGCATTTCTGGCAAATTGGTAAATAGACCAATACTACTATTTCCATAATTTACTGCATAAGCACCTTCAGTATATCTCAGAAAAACACCAATAACTTCTTTTACACCAGCAGAAACACCTTGAGCTGTTCGCTCTTGAAGGTTGTTTTCGGCATCATCAATTGGTGCAAAAATAAGCTTTGATGGATCTTGCAATGGTTTCATCCACTCAACCATTTTCTCTGCGGAACCTCCTTGAAACGTACTAATTAACGTGTCAGGCATTGGATGGAACAAAAACGGAATATCAAGATTATCGCAATGTTCTTTTAGCCGAGTCGCTATGGCCGCAATAAGCATACTCTTTCCAGTTCCTGGAATTCCGTAACCCATAAAAACTGGCATAAAACCACCAAGTTCTTGAAATGGGTTTTTCTTAGCTGTAAAATCGTAACTCAGCATACGCTCTGTTAATCGTCTAGCAAAATGTTTTGCATCTCTGTTACCAACAATTTGTTCAAACTGTATTTTGTTAAACTCTACGCTTTTGGCAGCTCCAGCAAATACATTGTCCCAACCAGAAATTGCGAAATCTGAATTTTCTAATTTGTAGGTTCTGTCTGTTATAGTTTCTGTGTACTCTAAGGTGCTTTTACGTAATTGAATTTCATCAATTAAAGCTTCAAAATACACCACAGTGAAATCAATCACATCTTTATCAGACTTTATAATATCTGGATGATTGAGGTACTTATCATAATAAAACAAATTACATGCAATCCCTTTTAGAGGTGACATTAATGACACTTCAGGAATACCAGCAAACTTGTTTTTCATCACACTTAAATCGTCTGAAGCATAAGTTCTCAAATTGTGTAAAATGTTATAGGCAATTGCAAACAACATAAATGCTGTAGCTGTATGCATTTTGCTTTCGTATTCTCGCTTACCTGAGCTATCGAGAACCGATTTTCGTTCACTTAGGCTCGATAAACCTGAAGCATCATAATAACTGTCTTTTATCCAAATACCAAGAGCTATGCCTTCTTGAACTGCATATAAAGTATGGTTGAGATGCAATGGAATAGCAACGGATTCTGGCAACAAACGCTTTTTTAAAGCCAAAATGGTTTTTGAGACTGATGTAACATCAACTGCATTACTACCATTATTGGCTCTAGACAAATACAACAAAATGGATTCATCTTTATGTCCATTGTTTTCTTTATTTTTAGCGCGTTGACCTTGTTCCCATTGTACAGATTTTAAATAGGAAGTGGCTTCGTCACGAAGCATATCCAGTTCGTTTTGTTTTATTGGAAATGTTGAGTTGTGTTCCATATTTCAGTTTTCAGTATTCAGTCTGCAGTTGGCAGTCAGATTGTATTAATTTAAAATTTATTACTTAAATTTATCTGGATGGTTCATCATAAAATTTAATAGTTTTCCGATTTCCTCGCTTTTATCTTGCAACTCATGTTTTTTTCCTTCTGTAATATAATTACAAGTAACTGCAAAGTCTAACCATAATTGAGTTTCTGAGTTTTCTCCATCAGCATCAGACAATTTACTCTTGAAATGTTTTTCGTATTGCCTTTTTCGATAACCTTCAGCTAAATTAGAACAAACGGACCTACTTGAACGAATTATTTGAGAAGTAAGCCCAAACATTTCCGATTTCGGAAAATCCTTAGTCAAATGGAATATTTCCATTGCTAGATCAAATCCTTTTTGATATGCCAATAATGTTTTAAAGCCCATTTTAAATTTTCTTATTAGTGACTGCCAACTGCCTACTGCAACCAGCTAACTTGAATAGGTGGTTTCGCCAACCTGTTCATAATATCTGGTGTTTTATTGTATAGCATTTGAATGATACGATGTGGTGCAAATACATATTGTTGTTGCACTACATCACTCCAATTTTGAAGGGTTTGTTTACTAAAAAAACTGCCTTCTTTGAATTCACTACGAGAAAATACTTCATCAATTTTTAACGAAATGGCATACGATTCAAGTGGGATTTCCTTTTTTCCAATACCATCAAGAATAGCATGTGTAATTTCATTTTCATCTTTTGCAAACACGTTATGTAAAGGACCTAAATCGATACGCTTAATATGCTTAGGATAAACATCTGATAGCTTTCTGTCTATAGCATAAGCCATAGTGTCCAAGCTCATTTTTCTATCAGCAGTTACTTTTAAAACTTCATATATTTTATCTTTTTCATTTAGCACATTACTACCATCGTAATTAAAATACATGAAGCATATAAATGGTCTATTATAAGCTACATCGTAAAAACTCCAGCTTACTAAATACTTTCCTTGAGAGTTCTTAGGTGCTTCTAATATTTTACCTTGCACAAAACGATTGAAAATATATTGCTGTTGAACAGAAGTGTAATATACTATTGAAGCAGCTTGAAAAAGTTTATTCTTTTTTATGGGCTCTTTTTTACGCATTAAGGTATCTAAAAACTCGGTTTTAATAACTTCAGGACTTGTTAGTTTATCTAAGTAGTTGTCTCTTAAAGATAGATCATTAAACAAATACCTAAACTCTAAATAATTTGGAAATCCAGAATCGGTCAAATCAATCTTCATATTATCCTCTTCATCATACATGTATTTTACACGCATGGCCTCAATAGAATACAACAACAAGTCGCAATATTGTTTGAAGAAAATAATTTCTCTCCCATTACAAAGTCCTTGATTTTGAACATTTACAATGAGTTCTTTCAGGCAAAAATCTACCATCTTATGATAAAACACATAGTGCTCTTTGGAGTCGAGTTGAGCAGAATCTAATGGAGTTACTATATGATTAATAGACATTTACGCTAAAAAATGGTTAAATTAGAAATAAGACAAATTGTGCTTCACTAAGGAAGCACAATTATGCTAAGATAATAAATCGTCTTCGCCTTCAGGTTTTGGTTTATTATCGCCTTCGTCTTTAGGCACTGTGTTTTCAGAGTTATAATATTCTTCGAAAATCTCTTTCATATCAATGCCGTAACGATCAGCAAAATTTTTCTGAATTTCTGCATCTTTAGTGCGAATTTCTTGTAAAGCCTCTGCGTAACTGCTATAAACACCTTGCATTACTTTTTCGTGAACTGGAATATTATCCATCATTTCTTGACGCGCTTTTGCACTAGCAGTATGCATTGAAGCTAATGTTTCGCCAATATGTTCATCTGTTTTAACACCTAAGTGCTCTAAAATTGCTGCAAATTCCTGATCTGTTCTAGCTTTTAAAGCTACAACATAACCATCGTAATATTTTAAACGTTCTTCGGTATCAGATTTTAATTTAGCTCTATGGGTTTGTAAGTTGCTTCTTAACGATGTTAATACCTTAATGGTTAGGTTATGCTTGTGTACAAAGCTATCTTTAGAAGCAGCAAGTGTTGTGTAAGCGTTCTTTAAACCTTCCAACTCTTCAACTTTTTGCTCAAGAGTAGTAACTTTACCGACAGCTTCAGCGTATTCAGCAGATTGTTTGTCTACAATATCTTCCAGCTCTTGTCTCGCTTGTTTAAGTAAAGCATAGTTTTCTTCCAAAAATCCTTCAACTTCTTTTTTCTTCTCAAGAGCTTTAGTATGGTTTTTAGTAGCTTCAACTATGGCATCTTGCAATTTGTCCTCAACTTCTTTAATCTCGACTTCCCTGTCTTTTAATCGTTTAACAGCAGCCTGACTTTTAAATGAGAGTTCGTTTAAAAGCGTTTGAACATCTGCACTTTCTATTCTTTGTTGAAACAAGGCTTTTGCTTTATTATCTGCCTCATCTCTAACCTTCTGAGCTGCCTTAAGTTCTTCTTGAGCTTTTCTGATTTTGCTTTTTCTTCCCCAAAGGTTATTCCACCATGTGTCTGGTTTATTTTCAGCATCTTCCAATTCAACTTTCGCACGCTCAAGACGTTTAATGGCATTGTCAATAATTTTTTGTTCATCAGCATTTAAGCTCGAAAAATCTTCAAAAATAATACCTACTTCATCCTGATAATCTGTTAAGTCCTTAATGGCATCAAGAAGGGTTGTTCTATCCTTCTCAGCCATGGTTACAACATCATCTAACGTTGCGTTTAAAATTTTCTGACGCATTTCTGGGTCATCTTCTTGAGCCAATTTAGACTTCATTGTGTCTATGGCTTTTCCCCAATTAACATCAACTTTTTCAGTTTTCTCGTTAGAGTTTGTTTCTAATAAATCAAAATCATCAG
>JAGQYS010000036.1:34631-35161 GCA_020435965.1 Flavobacteriaceae bacterium
GACAAGCAATTTCGTTAAAAAATATCACTTTTAAAAGGTTATTTTTTAATTAAATTCAGTAATTATTGGTAGCAAAAGTTGTTAATTTGTTACACTTTAATTTTTGAAGATTAAAACTTACTTTTTAAAAACTATGAAGCATTTTACCTCATTAGCCTTAGTCATTCTTTTGTTTAATTCTTGTGCATTTGAAAAGAAAACTGATGAATTATTCATTCATCCTATTTCACATGGAAGCCTAATTATTGAATACGGAAAAGAAATGATATATGTAGATCCTGTTGGTGATGTTGAAGATTTTAAGGCCTATAAAAGACCAACAGTTGTTTTAATTACAGATATTCATGGCGATCATTTAAACCTAGAAACCCTTGAGCGTATTAGCGATTCCCTTTTACCATTAGTGATTCCAAATGCTGTGAATGAACGATTAAATGACAAAGTAAAAGGTAAAAGAATTATTGTAAATAATGGTGAAACGAAAGCCATAAACAGCTTGTCTATTGAAGCCATACCAATGTACAACTTAC
>JAGQYS010000037.1:0-99899 GCA_020435965.1 Flavobacteriaceae bacterium
ATGGCAAATGTTAGAAATTTAAAAAAGGATATTAATTATGTACTTGGCGATATTATTGAAGCAGTTTATGTTTGGGAATACACCAATACTGATAAGGACACTAAAAAGAGCGAAGCAATCATAGATGAAGCAATTGAAACTTTTGACGAGTTGATTGCTAAAGTGAACGATAAAAGTGTTGAAAACAAAAAAGCGCACTTTAAAAGCATAAACCAAGAACTTGAAAAAAAAGGTAGATCTCTTATAGAAAAAATAAATAAACTATAAAAAAAGGCGCTTTAAGCGCCTTTTTTTATTTATTATCTTCTTCTTTACGTTTTTTAATAAACTTATCCAGTTCTAAACCATATTTGGAATTTGCAATCTCTTTAGGTAAGGCATTGTAAATAGTATCTAAATACTTCACATTGGCATTGTAAATTTCGGCAAGAGCAATATAAGGTGCTATTTCAGAGTTTTTGTTATTCATAGCAAAATTAATGGCATACAAATACTTTCTTTTTAATAAGTTATCTGAATCCTGATTGGCTTTCTCAATTTGCGCGGAGTCGCCACTTTTTTGGGCATCAAATTTTGCTTTAATTAAATCTAAATTCAAATCGTTAAGTTTGGATTTGTTGTAATTATATTCCTCTAACTTTTCTTGTAAAGGAGAACCACTTATTTTGGCATCAAACTCAAAACGCTTTAGCGTTGTATTAATTTCTATAGTTCCTGGAACAGCAAAAAATGCAATCCTTGGTATGTCGTCACCAGCATTTTTATCTAGAGTTAGATAAAGCATTTCAGGTGCTTCCAAATCACTTGTAAGTGTATAAGTTTCTTCACCATTATAAATCACAGAATCTTTTACAACCAAAAGGGTATCTTGAAGTTGTTGTAAATATAAAGTTCCTTTTTTTAGTCCTTTAATAGTTCCAGTAACCGTTAAATTTGGCTCTGGTTTACTACACGAAGCGATTAGTATTAAAATAAAAAGTAATGCTGCTTTTTTCATGAGTTGAATTTAGAGCGCAAATATCTCATATTTATTTTTTAAATACTAACCTCCAGAAGCAATTTTCATGAGTTCTGCACACAAAATAGCACCATAAGTTCCTACAACATAACCAAACACAGCTAATAGAGCACCAACAGTAGCTAGTGAAGGATGAAAAGCAGCTGCAACAACAGGTGCAGAGGCAGCTCCACCAACATTGGCTTGACTACCAACTGCTAAAAAGAAATAAGGTGCTTTAATAAGCTTGGCAACTAAAATTAGTAGTCCAGCGTGAATAGCCATCCAAACCAAACCAATCAGTATTAACCCTGGGTTTTCAAATATTTTGCCTAAATCCATTTTCATACCTATGGTTGCCACAAGGATGTAGATAAAAACACTTCCTATTTTACTGGCTCCAGCACCTTCGTAGTTTTTTGCTTTTGTAAAGGATAATAAGATACCAATTAATGTTGCAATAGTAATGAGCCAGAAGAAACCGCTTCCAAAAGATGATAAGGCACTTTTTGGGTCACTTACAACTTCAAAATTTTCGTTTAAAAATGTTGATATTTTTTCTGAGCCAAAATGTGCAATTCCAACTGCTACAAAGGCAAAAGTAAGTATCATCATTAAATCTGTCAATGATGGATTTCGAGTTATTTTTTCAGTGAAATTTTGTACTTTATTTTGAAGCTCATCAATAGCTGTATTATCTGCTTTTAACCATTTATCTATTCTTCTTCGTTTGCCAATTCCTAATAATAGAACTGCCATCCATATATTGGCAACTACAATATCAACCAAAACCATACCTCCATAAAGCGATTGGTCATACTCATAAATTTCCAACATGGCTGCTTGATTGGCTCCACCACCAATCCAGCTTCCAGCTAATGTTGCAAGCCCTCTCCAAACAGCTTCAAAACCAGCTCCTCCTACGGTTTCAGGTGAAAATGTTGAAATTAGCAATATAGCTAATGGACCACCAATAACGATTCCTATGGTTCCAGTGAAAAACATAATCAATGCTTTCCAACCTAAATTGAAAACAGCTTTTAAATCTATGCTAAGGGTTAATAAGACCAATGAAGCTGGTAATAGGTAGCGACTTGCTACAAAATAAGTTTGAGATACATCTGCAGAAATTAATCCTAAAGAATTGAATATTGCAGGAATCATGTAACACATCAGTAGCCCAGGAATATATTTGTAAAATTTAGACCAAAACCCTGAGGTTTTTGATTCAGTATAAAACACAAACCCTAAGGCAAGCATGAGTAGTCCAAAAACAATAGCGTCATTGGTAAAAAAAGGTATATTTTCCATAAGTGTTTAAATATTTAGCCAATAAGTTAGTTTAACATTAAATGAACGTACTCTTGGAGCAAATACGTTGTCTGTAAAATAATTATCGTTGTAAACTACAAATAAATCTGATAATGGAGCAAACCTCCATTGCATTCTTGTATTTACACTAAAATTTTCACTTTGGGTACTGTATTGAATAAAGGTGGCCCAGAACAAGTTTTTATTAAAAGTAACATCTAACTTTGGACCAATTAACCATATTTTGGCATCAGGATAGGGATCAGGTAGTCTTATGTCATCATAGTTAATTTGAACACTTCCTGAAAAATATGGCTGTAATCTCCAAGTTAGTTGAGTTTGTAAGGAATATTTTTCACCATTATAAAATTTACCTACACTTGGGCCTATATTAAAGGAAAATTGTTTTCTCTGATCGGAATTGTAACTAGCTTCATAACTAGTGTAATAATAATCACCTTCAGGTAATGGAGTTGCTCCATCTTTATGAGTTGGATCAAACGTGTCATACAAATGTGTATAACGGTTAAACATTTCAAGTTGAAACCTAGATGTATTTTGAAATTCAGCAGACCAGCTCGATACTATGGTGTAATCTGAATTTTCCCAATTTTGCTCAGGTCTCCATAGATAAAAAGGAGAAAATGAGAAACTATGTTTTTGCACTTGACCTCGTTTTGGCCAAAATACGCGCTCAATTTTTGGACTTATTTTAAAAACATCAGTTCGTCTTAAAAACCCTAAATCAGTCCTGTAATTATCGCCAACAAATACAACACCTGCTCTAAGATTCCAATTTCGACTGTTATATTGTGTAGTGGCTCCAGCAGACATGTCTTTATTGTTTACATCAGGAGAAAAAGATTTATGAAGGAAATATTTTCCAACCCAAGTATTGTCAGCTGATGCTAAATTGTAATCGATCCCTAAAATACGATTGTAGCGATCTTCATTTGTTAAAAAGTCATAGTCCTTTGTTGCTTGTCTATTAATAAACATAACACTCAAATTAGAACGGCTGAACATTTTTTGTTGAATCGTAAAAACAGAGTTGTTTCTTGTTGGAATTTCGTTTGCAATATCTTCAGTAGTTTGCATGCTTAAAATTCCAATTCGTGTATTGTTGTTTATTTTTCCACTAAGTCTTACACCAGCAATAATATCGTTTTGTATGTTGTTACCATCAATATCTTTGGCTATCCCAATTCGTCTAGAAAAAAACGGGTTTGAATCACGATCATCGCCAAAGTTTGAAAAAAGATCACTGTTTTCAATAAAAAATTGACGGCGTTCTGGCAGAGAAATCTCAAAACGTGTAAGGTTTGTTACCTGTTGGTCTACTTCTACTTGTGAGAAATCTGGATTTATAGTAAGATCTAAATTCAAACTGTTTCCAAGGGTCATTTTTGCATCGCCACCAAATTTAAAATCTGATGTTGATTTATTAGATTCATAATCTTTACCAATCAAAGTATTAACGTATGGAATTAATGATATTGGTGTTTTTGAGTTTCCTAAGGGTTTTTCAAAAATCATATCTCCCATGTATGCAAGACTGAAAATGGGTTGATTTTGTGGAATATTTATCCAAGTGTTTCTTTCGTTATCTTTAGTATCAAAATGATAACTGTTAAATCGCCATTTTGTTTCTCCTTCTCGGTATTTAAATGCAGACAACGGAATCATCCATTCTACTATATAATAAGTGTCATGAATGACGGTTTCTCCAATCCATTTTGTATCCCAAGATGTATCAAAGCCACTAACTTCGGCACCACCACCTGAAATAAGAGCTTCCCTTAATACTCCTAATGGATTTGTGCCAAAGAAAAATGCATTTGTGCCATCGTTAAAGGTGTCAAAAAGCACACTGATATTGTCATTTCCAGATGCTCTAAAATCACGCCTTAATGACGGAATAATAAAATCGCTATTTGAAGAATTCACTTTCATGCCTACATACAGGTTTCTGTCGTCAAACAGCATTTTTATCTCAGCCTGTTGTTTTGCTTGAAGTGAATCTGTTGGAAAATGTTGCCAAAAATCTGTTGCTGCTTCAGCCTCAGCCCAAGGTGCTTCGTCTAAAATAGCATCTATTTTTATTGGTTGATTTATATATTTAACATGAATAGTTTTAGTTTGGGAAAAGCCAATAAAAAAGGCAACTAAGGCGAAGGTTAAAATTAAATTTTTCAATGTGTGGTTGGTTAATCATCATAAATGTAAAAGAATAATTTCTTTTTATCTTATTATATTAAAATTTTAAGATTGTTTTAAGATTTTTTTGGGTCGCGTTTTGCTTTTTTTAAACTTTCCATCAGCATCCACTCTATTTGTCCATTGGTGCTTCTAAACTCATCGGAAGCCCATTTTTCAATAGCTTTTAGCATATCTTCATTAACTCGCAACGCGAAAGCTTTCTTCTTCGCCATTTTATTTTTATTTATTCAATTTTTTCATATAAACTAATAGAATAATTGGTAGGACGATACTAAAACCAATAACAAGGGGTACAAACCAGCTCCCAAGTTCAAAACGTTTCCCAAAAGCTGATTCTATAATTGCATAGCTTACATAAGTTAATAATAACACACATAAAAAGTTTACTATTCTTAATACTCTTGTACTGAATCTATAGTTTTTTAAAGCATTTTCCTCAGTAATATTTATCATGTAGTTATGTATATGTGGATATTTATTTAATATGAACAAGCCAATGTACATAGCTGTTGCTATTATTGGTATCATCCAAATGGTTTGTTTGCTGCCATAATCATCAGGAACTCCAGCGGCATTGAAATGTGTTGCTATTGTATCTGGAAGTTCTGTATAATTAAAAATACAATAACACCACATTAATATAAGTAATGATATTGATGCAATTTCTATTATAATATCAACTGCTTCAAAGGGCACTTTTATTCGTGGTCTTTCATTTTTCATTTTCTGAGCTTTTTGTTTAAGAATATGCAGGCAACAATTTCAATAATAACAGCTAACACTAAACCATATATAATTTCTTTTTTAATATAGCCATTATTAGTTTTAAGGATATCACTAAAACACTTCACCATATATGTGCTTAATTTAACCATTAGTTTTTTCTAATGGCTTAACGTTCCTGCATTTACAATTGGTGATGCATCCTTGTCACCACAAAGAATCACCATTAAGTTGCTTACCATGGCTGCTTTACGTTCATCATCTAAATCAACAATTTGTTTTTTGCCTAACTCCTCTAAGGCCATTTCTACCATACTTACAGCACCTTCAACAATTTTGTGTCTTGCTGCAACAATGGCTGTGGCTTGCTGCCGTTTTAGCATGGCATTGGCAATTTCTTGAGCGTAGGCCAAATAGCCAATGCGTGCTTCAAGCACTTCGATACCAGCAATGGATAAGCGCTCATCAATTTCTTTTTCTAGAGCTTCACTAACTTCGTTAACACTTGATCGTAAGGTGATATCTTCTTGATGACCTTCATCGGCAAAATTGTCATAAGGATACATACTAGCTAGTTTTCTAACAGCAGCATCAGTTTGTACACGAACAAAATTCTCAAAATTATCTACGTCAAAAGCTGCTTTATATGTGTTTTGTACACGCCAAACCAAAATAGTGCTAATCATTACTGGATTACCAAGTTTGTCATTTACTTTTAAACGTTCACTATCAAAGTTGCTTGCTCTTAAGGAAATTTTCTTTTTAGTATAAAAAGGATTTACCCAATAGAAGCCGTTTTTCTTGACAGTGCCAACATATTTCCCAAAAAGCAATAGTACTCTTGAATTGTTAGGTTGTACCATAATAAAACCTGGTGCAATAAAAATAGCTGTTACTACTGAAAACACGAACCAAGGATTTTGAAAAACAATTATTGATACGATGCCTCCAATAAATAATAGTAAAAATAGAAACAACATGATGTAACCGTTTGCTGGGACAATAATTTTCTCTTCTTTCATGATATTAGATTTAATGATATTAAAATGATATCATAAAGATATAAAAATAATTTTAAATTTAATATTTTATTTTAAAATTAATTTTTGGCACGATGATTGACTATATAATTGTGTTGCTACATAAGAGTTTTTAAAAGTGTGGTTACTTTTTATAAAACGTAGTAACAATTTTGGTTGGTTAGTAGTAAAAAAGCACCTATTTAGGTGCTTTTTTACATTTTTAGTATATGGTATATTTACTTAATAGGGACAATAACAATTATTGCTCTTGAAGATTCCTGTGAAGAATCCACCTATATCGTCTTTATCTGTTTTTAAAATATCAATGAATATACTTAAGCTTAAAATATTTGGTTTGTAAGATCGTATATCGACTAGATTTACGCCATACTGACTTTTAACTATATCCAATAATTCTTCTTCTGTTTCTTTTGAGTTCATTTCATAGCGCAAATCAATTCCAAAGCGGCTAACTCTTACCATAACTCCAAAATTAAGGTGCATTGCTGTATTCTCAAGATCAGGTCCTCCATCACTATATGATGTTACTTGAACACCATCAAGAGTAGCATCTTTAAAAAAGTTAAAGCCTGGGCCAATATATATGGTAATTGGATCAAAAACTTCATATCCTAAAAGTATTGGAACATCTATTCTTGACCTTTTCCAAAAAGCATCATTGTCTGGAAAGTCGTATTTGTTTTTTGAAGATGAAAAGTTTATCTCTGGACGAATTAATAATTTGCCGAATTCAATATTTAAGAATGCACCAAATTGTGTGCCCAATTCTTTTTTAGGAGAAAACAATTCATTTGGTTTTCCGACTTCAATGGAGCCACCACGAGAATTGATATCACCAATGGTGTAGTGATTAAAGCCACCACGAGCTCCTAAAGTAAATTCTTGTGAAATACTAAACCAAGAGGTCAGTAAACACATAGCCATAAGTAGGTATTGTTTATTCATTTGCTACATAATTTGGGGTTTATGTACGGCTAACTTGTGGTTAGCGATGTCAAATGTATATAAAAAGTTCGATAAAACGCAATATTTTATCGATTAAATGTAAAATATATCTTTTAAATGTAAAATTGCTATTTATTGTTGTTCGTGAAAACAACTATTGATTGAATCAATTCCCCTGAAATTTTGCGTTGAGATTCATTGTAAGATTTTGAGTTTTCTAGAGTATCTCCTTCAATTGGCACCAAAATGTGGTTCATTTTTTCAATAATCTTTAAAGTTGAATTTGTATTGGCTGAGTGCAAAAGATTAGCTTCATCTTCTGAAACTTGTAAATCTTTAGTTCCATTAATAATAAGAACAGGAATTTCTAAACCGCGAATTTCTTCTTGCGGATTATAAGCCATCCAACTCATCATAAAAGGTTGTACTTCAAGATTAAAAATTGATATTAAAGCTTGAGGAAAATCTGTAGTTGTTTTTCCTTCCTTCATTATAGAAAACACACGTTTTGTGTCTTCTGCGAACATTGGAGCAGTAGCAGTTACTTGATCTATAATAACTTCATCAATTGGTTTTCCAGCTCCAGCCAATGATATAAAACCATCGGCACCTTCTTTTGCAGCGACTATTCCAACTAAACTTCCTTGGCTATGTCCAATGATGTAAACTTTGTTAAAAGCATCGTTATTTTTAAAATAGTTGAGAACAGAAATGGCATCAGTAATAAAATCATCAAACCTAATGTTCATATCAACATTGTTTTTTCTTATTTGCTTCACAATGCGTTTGTCGTATCTAAAAGTTGCAAGCCCTTCTTTGCTTAATTCTTCAGCTAATTTTTTTAAAGAATTATTCTTTAACATATTTTGATTTCCATTTCTATCAGTTGGTCCAGAACCTGCTATAATGATGGCAAGATTTGGTTTTTCAACATCATTAGGAATTAATAATGTACCATCAATAAATTCATTAATGGTAATATCTTTTGGAGTAAAGGTTAACTCTTGAGAGAATACGCAAAAAGACATTAAATAGAGAACGAAAAACAGTTTGAATTTCATAAAAAATAAGTTTTTTTCGAAAGTAATGGTTTCCATTAAATTAACTATCAAATTTTAGTCATTTCATAACGAAAAACATATATCGCTTATTTCGGTTTGAGAAAATAATTGACTGAATTAGTTAAATGTAATTATGCATTTCATCGATAATTTCAATTATTTAAACGATAAATGTTAAAATTATATGCATTTCATCGATTTTATAATGTTTTTTAACGATGATTTGAAATTATCTTTTACTTTTGAAGTGTACTAAAATTTAGTTTTTAGTTCAATGGATTAATTAATTAATATTTGCATTATGTTTTGGAATTAGAGACCCTAAATCTACTGCATAATAAAAAAGCAAATTAAGGAAAGCCGAGTTTGAGGGAACTCGGCTTTTTATTTTATTACCCTGAAGGTCAAATTAATCCTTGTTCCCACTTTCTTTTTAGTTTTAGGTATTTGATGTAACCAAAAATGTTGCGTTTCACCTTTCATTACTAACAAACTTCCAGATTCTAAAACGAGTTTGTGTTTTAATTCTTTTTCATATCTATGTTTAAAATGAAACATCCTGTTTGCTCCAAAGCTTACAGAGGCTATAACTGGGTTTTTGCCAAGTTCTTTTTCATTATCTGCATGCCAACCATTGCTATCTTGCCCATCACGATAGAGATTGAGCAAACACGTCGTGAAGTTTTTGTCAATGACTGTTTCAATTTTATGCTTTATGTCTAGAAGCTCATTCGTAAATAAATGAGGATACATGATTATATTTGAATAAGAATACGATTTTTCATTATTAGCATACAAAGCCGTTAGTCGAGGTTGCTTATAGGTCTTACCAAATACAGTGATATCGTCTTGTTGCCAATTGGTTTCTGAAAATAGTTTTTTAAAATATTGGCTGCTTTCTTCAGCTGAAAAGAAATTTGGGTAATACCAAATATCAGCGTCTCTTAATTTTAAGTCAAACCCTTTAGTCATGTTAAAAATTATTTCTCTAAATTAGCGTTAATAGCTTAAACATGAATATTAAATTTACTTTTTTGTTGCTGTTTTGTTTCGGAATTGTATCAGCACAATTGCCTAAAGGTTTTGTGTATGTTGAGGATGTGATCCCAACGATTAAAGTTGAACTTCGTTATTTTTCCAATAATAATTTTTTAGGAAAACCTGTAGATGGTTATAAAAAAGAAGTTGCGATTTTAACCATTCAAGCCGCAGAAGCTTTAAAACATGTACAAGATGAATTGAAACAATACAACTTATCTATTATGATTTATGATAGCTACAGACCACAAACAGCTGTCAATCATTTTGTACGTTGGGCTCGCGATTTAAATGACACTATTAATAAAAACGCATTTTATCCAAAAGTAAAAAAGCAACATTTGTTTCAAGAAGGCTATATCTCTTCGCAATCTGGTCACAGTAGAGGCAGTACTATGGATATTACCTTGGTAGATATAAATACCTGCGAACCTCTTGATATGGGAAGTCCTTATGATTTTTTTGGACCAGAATCGTGGATTGCCAATAACGACTTAACAGTTCAACAAAGAGCAAATAGAATGCTGTTACAAACCATTATGATGAAACATGGTTTTAGATTTTATACCAAAGAATGGTGGCACTTTACGCTAAGAAATGAGCCTTTCCCAGACACTTATTTTGATTTCCCTGTTAATTAAACTTCAATGGTTCCTTGAAGATATTTAATTGCTTTTCCTTTAATAAACACGCGATCTTTTACTAATTTGCAAAACAGCTCACCTTTGCGTTCTGAAATTTGAAAGGCATGTAACTCATTTTTGCCTAACCTTTCAGCCCAAAACGGAACTAAGGTACAATGCGCAGAACCAGTTACAGGATCTTCAAATACAGCAGCGCCAGGCGTGAAAAAGCGTGATACAAAATCAGCGTGATTGCCTTTTGCAGTCACAATAATGCCTCCAGAATCTAAATTGATACCTTCCAAAAGGGAAGCACTCACTTTTAAATTTTTGATATCATTTTCGGAGTCATATACCAACGCATAATCTCGAGCTTTATAAATTTCACTTGGTTGTTTACTTAACGATGTTTTTATTATTTCAGGTAAAGCTGAAGGTTTTGGAGGTCGTGAAGGAAAATTCATTTCTAAAAATTCATCTTTTCTGGACACTGTTAATTCGCCACTCATGGTTTCAAAGACAAGAGTTTCAAAATTATAATTGAGACAGTTAAGAATTACAAAAGCAGATGCTAAAGTGGCATGACCACAAAGGTCAATTTCTATTTCTGGAGTAAACCAACGCAAATGAAATATATTATCCTTTTTATGAATAAAATAGGCTGTTTCAGCCAAATTATTCTCCTTGGCAATGTTTGATAACACCTCATCTGGAAGCCATTCCGTTAAAGGGCAAACTGCTGCTGGATTGCCTCCAAATAGTTTATTTGTAAAAGCATCAATTTGAAAAATATCAATAGTCATAATCAATCTTTATAACCAGGACCTCTCACAACTTGTCCAGGAGTTGCTCCAGTGTGTTCACCATCTTTAAGTACTTGTTCACCATTTACAAAAACATGAACCATGCCTGTGGAGTATTGATGAGGCTCGGCAAACGTTGCATGGTCTTGAATAGTTTCAGGATTAAAAATAGCTAAGTCGGCAAAATAACCTTTTGTGAGGCTTCCTCGTTTCTTGATTTTAAGGTTTGAAGCTGGTAACGAGGTGAGTTTTCTTACTGCTTCTTCAATAGTAATCACGTTTTCATCTCTAACATATTTTCCGAGGACTCTTGCAAAATTCCCATAAGCTCTAGGATGTGTTGACGAATTCATAAAAACACCTTCAGGTGCCATAGAGCCAGCATCAGAGCCAAAACTCATATAAGGTAAGGCTACTTGTTTTTTCACGTTGTCTTCAGTCATTAAAAAATAAACTGTACCAACTCGACTGCCATCTGCAATCACTAAATCCATAGCTGTTTCTTCAGGAGATTTTCCGTGAATTTTAGCAACTTCAGTCAAGGTTTTTCCTGTATAATTACGTAAGCTGTCATTTTCAAAACCAACCAATAATAAATTATCTGGAGTTCCTGCAGCAAGCATTAAATTTTCCCATTCATCTGTTGGAGTTGTCATTTCTTCCAATACCTTTTTACGTATGGCTGGATCTTGTAAACGTTCTGACCATTTTTCGTAACCACCTTCTTGAACCCAAGGTGGCATGGACGCATCTAAACCAGTTGCTCCAGCAACATAAGTGTACATGTCTGTTGTTATGTGCAATCCTGCAGCTCTAGCAGAATCTATTTTTTTAACCACATCGTCATATTTGTTCCAGTTTTCTTTTCCGCTCATTTTTAAGTGATAAATTTCAGCTCTAATATTGGCTTCATTGGCAATGCGCATTAGTTCATCAATACTTTCTAAAAGACGATTACCTTCGCTTCGCATGTGGCTTATGTACATGCCATCATATTCTGAAGCAACCTTACACAATTCAATCAATTCTTCAGTCGAAGAATAAAACGCTGGAGCATAAATAAGCGAAGAGCCAACACCAAGAGCACCATCTTCCATGGCTTCTCTAACCATAGCTTTCATGGATTCCATTTCTTCATCGGTTGGAGCACGATTTTCATAACCAATATGATTGATTCTAACTGTTGTAGCTCCAATAAAGGAAGCAACATTTGGAGAAATTCCTCGTCTTACTAAGGATTGCAAATACTCATCAAGGGTTGTCCAATCAACATCGTATTTAATGTCACCTTGACTGGTTGGCATGTCTTGTTTCATTTTTTCGGATAATGGTCCCATAGACCATCCTTCTCCAAACACTTCAAGCGTTACACCTTGTCTGATGTCACCTTGCGATTTTCCATCTTCAATTAAAGATTCGGTTGCCCAAGACAACATGTTAATAAAACCAGGAGCAACGACTAATCCTGTAGCATCGATTTCAAGAATGCCTTTGGCGTTTTTTAAATCGCCAATAGCTGCAATGGTATCTGCATTGACACCAACACTGCCAATGTATTTTGGATTACCTGAACCATCTGCGATGGTTCCGTTTTTTATTAAAACATCGTAGGTTGTAGGTGAGGAGCAACTGCTTATCGCTATTGCTAACAATAGGAGGCCTTTAATAGTTTTCATAATGAAGTTAGTTGGTTATTAAAGTATTAAAGTTAAGAAAATTGTCTTACTAAATAGTTTTGGTAATTTGTTTTTCATTTAAAAGTTGTTAAATTATGTTTAACTTTCTTGCATTGTAATAAACAAGAAGTAGTTTAGGATAAAATAATAAATGATCTTTTAAAGTGCATCAACGTTATAGAAGTTGTTTGTTTTTAATTGATTTATTAATAACAAATAAAAATTTTACTTTCAATAAAAGACAAATAATTTTAAAACCTTTTTAGAATGAAATACTTTTACATTTTAAATGAACAGAAAAAATGACCATTGCTGAAGAAAAAAAGGCACTAAGAAATACAAAGTTGGTTAAAAGAGCAAGACTGCCAAGGCTAATTAAAAAAGAATACGATCAATGGATTTGTGATTCGTTATGGCAAACAATACAAGAACGTGACTGTAAAACAGTGCATTGCTATTTGCCTATGGGAACAGAGATTAACATTACACCATTAATTGAAAAGTTACTAGAAGAAAATATTACCGTAATCGTACCCAAAACATTGCCTAAACCCAAAATGCAAAATTTAGTTTTAACTAGTTTAGACAATTTAGATGATGGTGTTTTTGGTACCAAGCATCCAACCAATGCGGAAGAATTTTTGGGTATTTATGATCTAATAATTGTTCCGGGATTAGCCTTTGATGATGCAAATTACCGATTGGGATATGGAGGTGCTTATTATGATAATTTTTTAGTGCATCACCCAAACACGTCAAAAATTGGTATTTTTTATCCTTTTCAGCAAGTTGAAAAAGTACCAGTTGAATCTCACGATGTTCAACTTAATGAGATTAGGGTCAACAAAGATTTTGTTGAATTATAATTCAAATTTGCCTTAACCCTTCATACACCACAATACTCACCGCATTGGCTAAATTTAAACTACGTACATATTCACTATATAATGGTATTTTATAAAGTGCTTCTGGATGGTCATTTAAAATATACTTTGGTAAGCCAACCGATTCTTTTCCAAAAACTAAAAATAGATTGTCTTCAAAAGGAATATCTTCATAATGTTGCGTGCCATGACTGGACAAGAAAGCCATATTAGCATCTTTGTTTTTTATAAAAAATTCGTCAATACTATCGTAGTAAGTCACTTTTAAATGTTGCCAATAATCCAATCCAGCACGTTTTAAACGTGTATCGTCAATTTCAAAACCAAAAGGTTTTACAAGGTGTAAATGAGAACCAGATGCTAATGCTAAACGACCAATATTTCCGGTGTTATTAGGTATTTCGGGTTCAATTAGAACAATGTTTAGAGCCATGAATGCTTAAATATAATGTGAATATAAACTAAAAAAAACCTACTCTAAACAGAGTAGGCTTTTGAATTTTCAATTAGCAATTTTTAGGTTTTAACTTGTTGTTTTTTTATGGTTTTCTCATCAATATCAAACTGGTTTGTAGATTGATTTATATTGCCAGTTGGATTTGTAGGATGAGTTTGTTCTTTTGTACGTTTAAATTTCTTCTTGTCTTTTATTATTCCCATAATTTCTTTGTTTTTATGATTCATCTATAACTTAAGGAAAAAGATGTAAAATTTCATTAAAACCATCTTAAAGTCAATGACTTAAATGTTAAAATTCATATAAAATAAGACTGTGTTTAACTAATTTACTTTGTAAATATTTTGATAACCACTATTCGCAATAATAAAATCCATGGAAAGCCATGAAGCAATACATCAAACCAATCCATTGGCTGCATACCTACTGCGCCACCAACTATCCACTTGATTTTTCCAACAATATGAGGTTCAGGGAAAAACGGAGCTAAACCCAATGTTAAACAAGCGATAGTGACAAGTTTCCAGTCGTTTAAAATTTTCATGCTTTTACAACGTCTTTTAAGCTGTTTACTAATAAGTCAACTTCATCAAAACTATTAAAAATGGCAAATGAGATGCGTAGGCCATTGATGTTGTTTTCATAAATACCTCGCATACGAAGTTTCTTTTCTTTATTTAATGTAGGATTGAGTTTAAGGTTATCTTTATCTTTAATTCTTATTGTTAACATTGATGCAGAGTATAACTCACTCTCAGGAGTTAGAATGTCTATCTCTGGTATATTGGATATTCCTTTTCTAAAGTGAGTCACTAATTCTCGACCTCGTTTAGCGACGTTGTCGATACCAATGGTGTTAATAAAATCAACAGCACTTCCAAGCCCTAAAGTAATTGGTGTATTTCGTGTACCATATTCTTCACGTTGTGCACTATGCCGATATTCCATGGTTAGTGTATTTAAGTCGAACTGGCTATCAGTATAAGCACCTGCAAATACAGGGTCAATATGTTCTATAATGCTTTTATTAATAAATAAGACGCCTGTGCCTTTTGGTCCAAACAACCATTTATGACCAGAACTTGCATAAAAATCTGGATTAATAGCTCTTAAATCTATAGGAAACATACCTAGTGATTGTGCACCATCGATACAAGAGTAAATACCTTTACTTCTGCAAAGATCTACAATCTCCTTTGCAGGAAGTTTCATTCCAGTAGTACAAGTAATATGTGAAAAAGCAACTACTTTGGTTTTGTCGGAAATAGCATCCTTAATAATTTGAAGGTTCTTCTTACCACTAAAGTCTAAATCTATCAATTTCACGACTGCACCAAAATCTTTAGCAAGTGCCAACCAAGGTGACGCACCTCCAACATGTTCGTGGGTACTTATAATAATTTCGTCACCTTTTTTTAATCGTAAACTTCTAGCTGCAATATTTAAACCTTCGGTTGCATTACGAGTAAAGGCAATTTCGTCTGGAGTGACATTTAAAAAATTAGCCATTTTTTCGTGAGTCTCATCAATTTCGTGTCGTCCATGATTAGTTGAGATTTCTAATCTTTCCATGGCTTTACAAACAGTATCTATCACAATTCTTGGAGAAGGGCCAAGGCTTCCAGTGTTTAGGTAATGGTAGTCTTTGGCAAAAAGAAATTGCTCTCGAATTTGTTTCCAATCAATACTATTATAATCGTTTGTATTAAAGTTTAATTCAGTTATAGAAGATTTAGATTCTAGTATTGAATCAGCTTTTAATAAAGGGATGGCTGAGGTTAAAAACAATCCGTTGAGAATGTTCTTTTTTATAAAATGTCGTCTAGATGATTTTGACATGCGGAAACTTTTGACGAAAGTTAGTTGTTTTTAGGCGAATATCAAATGAGAATCTTTTGCACAAAATTACCAATAGTATCAGTACCTTCATTAGTCACATGTTTTACAAAAGCACTTCCAATAATGGCACCTTTGGCATATTTGGTGGCTTGCGTAAAGGTTTCGCTGTTAGAAATGCCAAAACCTACAATTTGAGGGTTCTTTAAATTCATATTGGCAATGCGTTCAAAATAATTGGTTTGTTCTTTACCAAAACCAGATTTAGCTCCTGTAGTACTTGCCGAACTTACCATGTATATAAAACCGTTTGAAATAGAATCAATATACCTAATGCGCTCGTCACTAGTTTGTGGTGTGATTAAAAACACGTTAATTAAACCATACTTCTCGAACGTGGCTTTGTATTCCTCATGATACACATCTACAGGAAGGTCAGGAATAATAAGTCCATCAATACCAATCTCTTGACATTTTTCACAAAAAGCTTCCACACCATATTGTAACATTGGGTTAAAATATCCCATAATGATTAAAGGAATACTTACAGATTTTCGGATATCCTTTAACTGATTAAAAAGTACATCAGTGGTCATGCCATTTTTTAGGGCTTGGGTTGAGCTTGCTTGAATGGTTGGGCCATCAGCTAAAGGGTCGCTAAACGGCAAGCCTATTTCAATCATATCGACACTATTGCTCTCTAAGTTTTGAATGATGCTCACGGTATCATTGATGTTTGGGTATCCAGCTGTGAAATAGATGGATAGCAATTTTTTGTCTTCTTGTAATTTTTGGTTGATTCTGTTCATTGTTTATTTTCTTTTGTCATTGTGAGAATCCAGATAGTTATCGGGAGACGTGGCAATCTCTTAATGAGATTCCTCACTTTGTTCGGGATGACATTACAATTTAAAATGATTAATGTATGTTTCTAAATCTTTATCACCACGACCAGATAAACTTACCACTACAATATCAGTTGATCGAAATTGTTTCTTATCAAAAACCGCTAAGGCATGCGAACTTTCAATCGCTGGAATAATACCTTCTAATTTACACAACTCCAATCCGGCTGTCATGGCATCATCATCTGTTATTGATATAAATTCGGCGCGACCAGATTTGTACAAATGTGCATGCATTGGTCCTACACCAGGATAGTCTAATCCAGCCGAAATAGAATACGGTTCTGTAATTTGCCCATCATTGGTTTGCATCAACAGGGTTTTACTACCATGAATAATACCTTCTCTTCCTAAGACAGAAGTGGCTGCACTCTCACCAGAATCGACTCCTAATCCAGCAGCTTCCACTGCTATTAAGTTCACTTCAGTATCATCTAAAAAATGATAATAAGAGCCTGCTGCATTACTGCCTCCACCAACACAAGCGACCACATAATCAGGTTTAGTTGTGCCTTCATGTTCTTGTAATTGCCATTTAATTTCTTCGGAAACGATGGCTTGAAAACGTGCCACCATATCTGGGTAAGGATGTGGCCCAACCACACTACCAATAATATAATGTGTATCGACAGGATTGTTAATCCAATCGCGAATGGCTTCGTTGGTGGCATCTTTTAAAGTTTTGCTTCCAGACGTTGCAGGAACAACCGTTGCACCTAACATTTTCATTCTGGCAACATTTGGTGCTTGACGCGCTATATCAATTTCTCCCATATAGACAATACATTCCAATCCCATTAAAGCGCAAACCGTTGCAGTAGCCACACCATGTTGGCCAGCTCCAGTTTCGGCGATAATGCGATGTTTTCCTAAACGTTTGGCCATAAGGATTTGCCCAATGGTATTATTGATTTTATGCGCTCCAGTATGGTTTAAATCTTCACGTTTTAGGTAGATTTTTGTATTGTATTTTTCTGATAATCGTTTTGCAAAATAGAGTGGAGAAGGACGACCAACATAATCTTTTAAAAGTTGATTGAACTCTTTTTGAAAGTTAGGTTCTGCCATGACCTTTAAGTAGTTTTGGCGTAACTCTTCTACATTTGGATAGAGCATTTCTGGGATGAAAGCACCTCCAAATTCTCCGTAATAGCCTTTTTCGTTAACATTATAACTCATAGTTGAGACTTAAATTCTTTTAATTTTTCAATATTTTTTAATCCTGGTTCAATTTCAAATTTACTGTTTACATCTAGTGCATAACAATACTTTGAAGCATCAATATCTTTAAATTCTTTTAGTTTATCTATTTGATCTAATCCTATACCACCACTTAAAAAGAAAGGCTTTGTTGATGGATAGTTTTTTAAAACACTCCAGTCAAAAGTATAACCATTACCACCTGGTAGTTTACCCTTTGTGTCGAATAAGAAATAATCACAAGCTTTCTCGTAAGGTTCTAAAACTGAAAAGTCGAAGCTGTCTTTAACCGAAAACACTTTGATGATTTCTATTGATTTGTCATGCTGAACTTGATTCAGTATCTCATGTTTTTGAATGGATTCCGCATCAAGTGCGGAATGACAAAGTTGTTTTAGTTTTAAACAAAACTCAGGAGATTCTTTTCCATGGAGCTGTATAGCATTTAATTGATGAGCTTCAATTTTATCCTTTATAAAATTTAAGTCTTTGTTGACAAAAACACCTACTTTTTTAATTGATTTTGGAAGCTTTGGAATAACGCCATCAAAGTGCCTTGAAGAAGGTTCATGAAATATAAACCCAAGATAATCTGGTTGCAAATTTGCAACAGATTCGATGTTTTCTTGATATCTCATTCCGCAGATTTTAAGCCTCATGTTATTGTCTTTCCTGCGTATGCAGGAATCTATTTTAATATTTTTAGTTCATTGTGGATTCCGCATCAAGTGCGGAATGACAAGCTACACTTTTAATTTATTAATAAACTCTGTAGCACTTTTTCCTGGATCATCCGTTTTCATAAAGTTCTCACCAATTAAAAACCCTTGATAACCGTAGGGCTGTAATTCTTTGATGGCTTCTATGGAACTGATGCCACTTTCGGACACTTTTACAAAGTCATCTGGAATAATGTTACTCAGTGTTTTACTGGTATCTAAACTTACCTCAAAGGTTTTTAAATTTCGGTTGTTCACACCTAACATGTCTAAAGAAGGCATGATGGATTTGTGCAATTCGGCTTCATTATGTACTTCTAAGAGCACATCAAGTTGCAAACTTTTAGCTAACTCCGAAAATTGCTTGATTTCTTCTCTGGTTAAAATAGCTGCAATCAATAAAATAACATCGGCTCCAAACGCCTTTGCTTCTAGGAGTTGGTATTCATCAATAACAAAATCTTTTCTTAAGAGCGGTAAATTACAGCTTTGTCTTGCAGTAATTAAGTCGTCTAAAGTGCCACCAAAATATATTTCGTCTGTTAGTACAGACATACCGCAAACACCAGCATGTTCGTAGCCAATGGCAACGTTATCTACATTAGCAGTATCGTTGATTAAGGGTTTTGATGGTGAACGCCTTTTAAATTCTGCGATAATTCCTGTGGAACTTGCCCTTAGTTTTTTGACCAATGATATTGTTTTTCTATCAAAAAAGGGTGTTTGCTCCAATACTTGCGTTGGAATCAATTCTTTTTTTAAAGAAACTTCTTTGAGCTTATCTTTTACTATATTGTCTAATATGTTCATGTTTGTCAACCTGAACTTGTTTCAGGTTCTCATTATTTGTGTGATGCTGAAACAAGTTCAGCATGACGTTTTATTTACTCAATTCAATTAATTTATCTAAACTTGCCTTTGCTTTTTCAGAAAACAAAGAGTCTTTTGCTATTTCAAACCCTTCTTGATGTGAGATTTGTTTTGATGTAGCAATCGCTAATCCAGCATTGGCACAAACGACGTTGTTTTGGGCTTCTGTGCCTTTTCCGCTAATCACATTGACGAAAATTTTTGCGGCAGCTTTAACAGTATTTCCTCCAAAAATTGCACTTTGCTCGATTTGGCTAACTCCTATATCTTCAGGAGAAAATAGGGTTTCGGCATGATTAGAAATCACTTTGGTTTTCCCTGTTAAGGAAATTTCATCATAACCATCTAAGGCGTGAACAATGCTATAATTTTTATCGGTTTGCTGAAATAAATAACCATAAAGGCGTTGCAACTCTAAATTAAATACACCAACCATTTGATTTTTAGGAAACGCTGGGTTTACCATTGGTCCTAGCATGTTAAAAAATGTTTTCACACCTAATTCTCTGCGAATTGGTGCTACATTTTTCATGGCTGGATGAAATAAAGGCGCATGCAAAACACAGATTCCAGTTGCGTCAATCGATTTTTTTAAAAAGTCTTTATCGTTTGAAAATTTAATGCCTAAATATTCCATAACATTAGAGGAACCACAAGCTGAGGACACACCATAGTTACCATGCTTTGCTACATTAACACCAGCTCCAGCAGTGACAAATGACGATAAGGTTGAAATATTAAACGTGTCTTTTCCATCACCTCCAGTCCCGCATAAATCAATTGGATTAAAATCTTTTAAATCGACAGCAATACACAATTCTAAAAGTGCGTCTCTAAACCCTTGTAATTCTTCAAGGGTGATACTTCGCATCATGTACACTGTAAGAAAAGATGCTATTTGACTTTGGTTGTATTGTCCTTCGGAAATGTTTACCAAAACCTGTTTTGCTTCTTCACTTGAGATGCTTTCGTGGTTTATTAGTCTGTTTAATAGTTCTTTCATACTTTTCATTCCTGCAAAGGCAGGAATCTTTTTAATTCAACTTTTATTCATAATGGATTCCGCATCACACTTCGACTGCGCTCAGTGGGACAGTGCGGAATGACAATACTAACTATTTATCCAGTTTTCTAAAATCTTTTTTCCATCTGGAGTTAAAACCGATTCTGGATGGTATTGCACACCTTTTACATCATATTCTCGATGTCTTAGAGACATCACTTGTCCGTTTTCGTCAAATGATGTTGCTTCTAAACAGTCTGGTAGTTTGGCATCAACCACCCAAGAATGATAACGTCCTACTTCAATATTTTTCTCTAAACCTTCAAATAGAGGTTCATCATTTACAGAAATAGCTACCTTGGTAGCTACACCATGATACACTTCTTCAAGATTAATTAATGAGCCACCAAAAACTTCACCAATAGCTTGTTGGCCAAGGCATACACCTAAAATACTTTTTGTTGATGCGTAGGTTTTAATAATATCCTTTAAAAGTCCTGCTTCGTCTGGAATTCCTGGTCCAGGTGATAATACTATTTTATGATACGGTTTAACATCTTCTAAGGTTAATTTATCATTCCTAACAACAGTCACATCACAATTTAAATCTTCAAGATAGTGAACTAAATTGTAAGTAAAACTGTCGTAATTATCTATGACTAATACTTTTTTCATATCGATATTCTTTCTGCTATTGTAATAGCTTTTGTTAATGCTCCCAACTTATTATATACTTCTTGTAATTCATCATTTGCACTAGATTTTGATACAATTCCTGCTCCAGCTTGCCAATGCAATTGATGGTTTTTACTTAAAAAAGTTCTAATCATAATGGCATGATTGTAATTGCCTTCAAAATCCATAAAACCAATAGCACCACCATAAAAAGTTCTACTTGTTTTTTCGTAATTTTCTATTAGTTGCATCGCTCGATGTTTTGGCGCACCACTTAATGTGCCTGCTGGAAACGTGTCTGCAACCACTTGCATGGTTGATACATCGTCATGTTTTTTTCCAGTGACTTTGCTTACTAAGTGAATTACATGAGAAAAAAACTGCACTTCACGATATTTTTCAACGGTTACGTTGCTTCCATGTCTACTCAAATCATTTCTAGCAAGGTCAACAAGCATGACATGCTCTGCATTTTCTTTAGCATCTTCAACCAATTTTTCAGCAAGCTCAGCATCTTTTAAGTCATCTCCAGTTCGCTTAAACGTTCCAGCAATTGGATGAATTTCGGCTTGACCATTACTTACAACTAGTTGCGCTTCAGGTGAACTTCCAAAAATTTTAAAATTCCCATAATCAAAGTAGAATAGGTAAGGAGAAGGGTTGATGCTTCGTAAAGCACGATACACGTTAAACTCATCGCCTTTAAAATTTTGTTGAAACTTTCTTGATAAAACCAATTGAAAGACATCACCTCTAGCGCAATGCTTTTTTGCTAACTCTACGTGATTTTTATAGTCTTCATCAGTAAGATTTGAACTAATCTCCCCTTGAGAAGTGAATTGATAAGAAGCAAAATTTTTAGCCTTGATTAAATGAAGAATATCATCAACATTGTTTTTAGTATCAAAACAATGAGCAAAAATATAAGCTTCATTTTTAAAGTGATTGATGGCTATGATGTTCTGATAAACAGCATAATAAATATCAGGAATCTGTAATGAACCTTCCTTTTTAGAAATATCAACATCTTCAAAATACTTTACTGCATCATAAGTTGTATAACCAAAAATTCCGTTGTTAATGAACTTGAACTGCTCATCAGTGTCAACTTTAAACTGTTTTGTGAATTTGTGAATTTCGTTGGTAACATCTGTTTTGTTTGTTTCAGAAACTGATTGACTACCATCAGGAAATTTCTGAGTTATAACTTCATTTTCAACTTTAATAGATGCAATTGGGTTGCAGCATATGTATGAAAAACTGTTATCATTGGCATGATAATCACTACTCTCAAGCAAAATACTATTAGGATACTTGTCTCGAATCTTTAGGTATATACTTACAGGCGTAATAGTGTCTGCCAGTATTTTTTTGTAATGTGTTTTTAATTGATACATAATATAAATTAAAAAAGGCTTGTCGTGAATGACAAGCCTTTTGGTATTTTTAGTTTAAATATACGATAGGGTTAATTCACGAATGTTAATTTCGAAAATTCCACCACCAAGTATGATTTAAAATTGTGTTCATTTGTTTTGTTTGTTCAAATATAGAAATGAAAATGTAATAATCAAATGTTATGATAAAAAATATGCTGAAATTCAAAAAAACGACATATAAACTGCTAATAAAAAGTTTTGTTAAAGTTTTCTAATAATAAAGTCAGATCACTATTTTTATGTGATGAAGAATATATTATCCCTTTTTGTGTTATTGTTGGTGGTTTCCTGTAAGATAGATCAGAAAACCGAAACTGCTCAAACTGATGAAGTTAAAATTGAAACATACACTGCCGACGACATCAAACTAGAAATACATAATTTTAATGGGTTGGAACCTTACTTAAACAAAAACGATGATAAGACCTATGTTGTAAATTTTTGGGCCACTTGGTGTGCTCCTTGTGTTAAGGAATTGCCTCATTTTGAAGAGCTCAACAAAAATTACAAAGACAAAAATGTTGAAGTCATGTTGGTGAGTTTAGATTTTCCGAATCAGTATGACAAAAAATTGAAGCCATTTATTAAGAAACATAATTTACAATCTAAAATTTTAGTCTTAGATGATGTAGATCAAAATACTTGGATACCAAAAATAAATGAGGATTGGGATGGCGCAATCCCTGTTACAATTATTTATAATAAAAATAAGCGCGAGTTTTACGATAGAACATTTTCTTACGAAGAACTAGAAACAGAATTAAAACAATTTTTAAATTAAACATACTATGAAACTTATTAAAACACTATCTGTATTTGTAATTACTTTGGTTATGAGTGCATTTACAGTAAGCACACCAGCTTCTGGTGGTTATGAAGTTGGTGATATAGCTACAGATTTTAAATTAAAGAACATTGATGGGAAGATGGTTTCTTTAGCAGATTACAAAGATGCTAAAGGCTACATTGTGATTTTTACCTGTAATACCTGTCCTTATGCTGTGCAGTATGAAGACCGAATTATTGCATTAGACAAAAAGTATGCAGATAAAGGGTTTCCTGTTGTAGCGATTATGCCAAATAATCCTGTTGTACAACCTGGAGATAGTCAAGATGCAATGAAAGCCAGAGCAGCATCAAAAGGGTTTACTTTTCCTTATTTATTTGATGATGGGCAAAAAATTTATCCTCAATATGGAGCCACCAAAACACCACATGTTTATTTATTAGAGAAAACCAAGAAAGGAAATGTAGTAAGATATATTGGAGCCATTGACGATAACTACAAAGACGCTGAAGCAGTAAACACTAAATATGTTGAAGAAGCTGTAGATGCCTTAATGAATGGAAAAGAGATAAAAGAAACTAAGACCAGAGCTATAGGCTGTACCATAAAAGTTTAACGAAAAAAATCAATCCGAAGTGTAACATTTCGGATTTTTTTATGTCTTTATGATATATCACAAAGAAACGTTAAATTTGTTTTTAAATTAAGACATGGCAGACTTGACTCAAATAGAATGGCAGGAACAATTACAGAATGATCCTGATGCAGTGATTTTAGATGTAAGAACTAACGCCGAAATTCAACAAGGGTATATACCAAACTCTAAACATATAGATATTTATAATGGTCAAGAATTTATTGATGAAGTAATGAAACTTGACAAAAGCAAGAGTTATTATGTGTATTGCAAATCTGGAGGAAGAAGTGGGCAAGCTTGTTCTTTTATGAACCAAGCTGGCTTTGAAAAGGCTTACAATTTAGTTGGTGGCATTATGCAGTGGCAAGGAGAGATTTCTTTTAATTAAACATTTTTATATATGAAACGTTTTATTCTTTTATTATTAATAACATCTGCTTTTACTTTTAGTTGTAAAGAAACAACTGAAGAAAACATTAAATTAGTAACTCCTGAAGAGATGAAAGAGCTCTCTCAAATGGATGGTGTTCAGTTAGTAGATGTTCGCACACCTGAAGAATTTGAAGAAGGCCATATAAAAGGATTTCAAAACATAGATTTCATGTCTGACACCTTTCAAGAAGATTTAGAAAAACTGGATAAAACCAAACCAGTTATTGTGTATTGTAAATCTGGTAACAGAAGTGGCAAAAGTTGCAAAATAATGAAAGAAAAAGGCTTTGTTAAAGTCTATGACCTAGAAGGAGGTATTGAACAATGGAAGTATGAAGGTAATAAGGTTGAAATTCTTCTTCCTTAAACAAGCTTGCTTTTTATTACAGCTTCAATAAATTGCTGCTCATTAATGGCTTTTTTTGTAAACTCAAATAGACTTTGACATCTGTCAAGGTTTTGGTTTTCGTTGCTAACTTTGTAGTATATATTCCCATTTAAATAATCTGTTAAAGCCCTTAGACCATGCATAAACGGCATCAATGCACACGAAATTGGTAAAAAATCAATTTCTTTAGGAGTTAGCATAGATTTATAGTTTTCTAAACCTTCAACAAAATTCTCAAACAAAGTTCTATTAAACTTTATGTTCTCTAACACTTTTTCATCTTCATTAGATTCGCTTACAACTGTTCTAATAGCATCGCCAAAATCATAATGGAAATAACCTTTCATTATGGTATCTAAATCAATAAAACACAAACCTTGTTTTGTGGTTTTATCAAAAAGCATATTATTGAGCTTTGTATCGTTATGGCAAATTCGTAGTGGTAAATCTGCTTGGTAGAAAGCATTAAATAAGGTTTTGTTGTTTTGAGCAAATGCAATAAGATGTTTCGCTATTTCTTTTCTATTAGTTGAGGTGTTGGCTAAAGCTGTTTCAAATTCAGTAATTTTAGATGGCAGATGATTCAAATTGCTAATTATGTCGTCAAAATCTTTAGGATTTTCTTTTGATAATAAAGTGTGAAACTTCCCCAATATTTTACCAGCTTCAAATGCTATTTTTGGATCCTTGGTGTAGTTAAAAGCATCACTATTTTTAATGTAAGTGAGCATTCGCCAATAGTTGTCATTTTTAATGTAAACTAGAGCTTTGTCTTGAGTTGGAATTAATGAAATTTCTGTGTAATCTTCACCTTTTAATTTTTGAAGCGCCTTATGAAAATTTTGATGAAGTGTATCAATATTTTTAAAAACTTTTGCATTGATGCGTTGCAAAATAAATTGTTTGTTGTCACTATCTGTAATTAAAAAAGTATCATTTATGTAACCTTGATTTATAGGTAAAATGCTACTAATTTTAGTAGAAACTTGAAAATGACTCCAAACCAATTTTAATGCTTTATGATTCATGGTAGTTAAACATCAATTCCAAAGAGGCGAAGGGTATTCGTTTTGTTCAGTTAAGTTTTTTAGGGTATTTACTGCCTCGGTTTTATCTTCGTAATAGGTTACGCCAAACCAGTCACTTTTTGATGAGATTACATTAATATTAATCAAACCATTTACCATCATTTCCTGAGCCACAAAAGGCAAGTAAATTTCACTTTTTTCTAGGTTTTCTGGGACATTCAGGAAGTTTCGGAAATATGTTTCAATATAATTGAAGATGGAAGGATTGCAAATCCAGAAATTCATGGAGACAATAGTGTCTGGTTCCAGTTCATTGCCTGAATCCTCATCAACAATAACATCGTCCATTGCTACGATTTTTGTATGCTCTTGAATAGAGATAAGCTGTTCGCCTTCGACATGACAAACACCTCTTGAAACAGAACCATGTTCTGATAAGGTGTCTTTTAGCTGATAGCCAACAATTCCGTAAGTATTGTTTGTATCTAATGAATTGATAAATTGAGCAGCACTTTCAAAAGCGTTTTTGCCATAATAATCATCGGCATTAATGATTACGAATTCGCTTTTAATAACATCTTTTGCGGACCAAACAGCATGAGCGGTTCCCCAAGGTTTAACACGTTCTGTTTGTAAGGTAATGCCTTCTGGTAGGTTATTGATGTCTTGCACTAAAACATCTAATTTTATGTTGTTTGGAAGGCGTTCTGAAAGATAATTCTGTAGAAAATCTTGATTGGCTTCTTTGGTAATAACGACAATATGGTCAAATCCGTTAGCAATAGCATCAAAAATACTATACTCCAATAAAAACTCTTCATTTGGCCCTAAGCCATCAAATTGCTTAAGTTTTCCATAGCGACTGCCACTTCCGGCAGCCATTAATAATAAGGTCATAAACTATAAAATTAGGACGCAAAAATAGAGTTTTGAGAGCAGATAGGAAAACATAAAGGCAATAAACTTAGCTCATATTTAAGATTGAATTTATCGATATTTTAAACAAAATGAATCGGTTTATCGAATAACTTAATAGTTTATAGATAAATTTATGATGAATTTATTATCTGTTTGTAATCTAGCTATTCATAAAGATTTTGTATATTTAAATTGTTTGTTTTTAAATCAAACAGAATCATAATCTTTTTAATGGTTAAGTTATGGATAATGGTTGGATTATTTTGGGAATAATTGCCTTGCTCTTTTTAAGCATGTATTTTTATGCTTACGGAACAACAAATTATGCTATTAAGAAGGAAGAAAAAGCTAGACAAAGACAATTGGCGGAAGCTCAAGAAAAAGAGCAAAGACTAAAAGCTGAAATGGCTGAAAGACAAAAACAGCGTGAAGAAAAATATCGTTTAGCCAATGAGAGAAGTTTAGAAATTAAGAAAGAATTGAAGCGTTTAGAACAGTTAAAACAAAAACATAAAAGTTTAAGTGCTTAATTGTTACTTATTAAAATTCTTAAAAAAATACAGTTCTGAAAATTATTTAGAGATTTTTTAGGCATAAGTAAATAGGCTTAATCCATAATTGAAATAAATAAAATCAAATCTGTTTTAAAGTTCTCTTTTATTTTAACAAAAGCAATGCGCATTTGCGATTCTACTGTTTTTACAGAAATGTTCAGTGTGTTAGAAATATCTTTATAAGTTAGGCCTTCCATTTTTAATTTTAATATTTCCTGGCATTTTGGAGGTAATTGGTTAATAATTTGTTGTAACCTTTTCGATTTATCTTCAAAATCTTTTTCAGAAGGTGATTCGTGATTTTGCAACGCTTCGTATTTAAGTTGTTCAAGTACTGATACTTCTTTGTTTTTTTTTCGTAGTTCCATTAAAAATTGGTTGTACGCCATTTTAAACAAATAACTTTTTAAAGACGTTTTAATAATAATGTCTTGTTTTTTGTTCCAGAAATCGACAAAAGTAGTTTGTGCAATGTCTTCGGCAGAAGCTCTGTCAGTTGTAAAATTCATTAAATAAAAGCAAATAGAAGGATAGTAACTGTTAAACAATTGCTTAAAAGCCAGAGTGTTTCCTTGTTTTATTAGCCTTAATGAATCTCTCTCAACCATTGAGAATACTGTAATAATTCTTGATGAAGGTAATGATATTAAAAATAATTATAAAAATTCTTAAGGGTAAAACAGTTTTTTTGCATCATAACTACAAATCATAAAATGTTTTGAAGGATTTAATAATAGATTACCTAAACAATACAATTTCTAAAGACGATTTAGAAACCTTAAAAAATTGGCTTAAACAAGCTAAAAATAAAAAAGAATTTGAGGCATTTGTGCAATTGAATTATGAATTGCATCTGCATTATGGTTTGGTAGATATTGAAGAAGCATCAAAAAAAGTAATGGCAGAAATACAACAAAGAACTTTACCAAAATCAAATCCGTTTAAACGTTTAATAAAATATGCTTCAATATTTGTTGGGGTTTGTATTGTTGGTTATGGTGCTTATAAGTCGTTTTCAAACTTTAATGCAATTAATAACGACCCACAAATTACGCTTCAATTACAAGATGGTAGCATAAAAGTGATTGAAGATTCAGATACCAGTACAAAAATTATTGTTGACGCCTCAGGGAATACAGTAACAGAACAAAAAAATAAAGCATTAAATTACACAACACAGATTAATGTAGAAGAGCTTAGCTATAATACGCTTACTGTGCCTTATGGTAAAACTTTTACTGTAGTACTATCTGATGGTTCAAAAGTGACCCTTAATGCAGGCACTGCCTTAACTTATCCAGTAAGTTTTATTGAAAATGAAATACATAGGGAAGTTTTTTTAGATGGGGAAGCTTATTTTCAAGTGGCTAAAGATTCCAAACATCCATTTATTGTAAATACAAATGATATGGATGTTGAAGTTTTAGGCACCCAATTTAATATAAGTGCTTACAGCGATGATGAAAAATCTTATACAGTTTTGGTTGAAGGTAAAGTGGCTGCACACAATAAGCTAACACAAAACAATACAAAAATACTAACACCTAACCAGTTAGTATATCAACAAGATAAGCAATTTGTTGTTGAAACTGTAAATATCCAGAAATATGTTGCTTGGGTAAATGGGGAATTAGTGTTTATTGATGATTCTTTCAAAGTTATAACCAATAAGCTAGAACGTAAGTACAACTTAAAAATTAATAATACTTACCCTGAATTAAACGACATTAATATAACAGCCACATTTAGCAACGAAAATATAGACCAAGTCTTAAAAACATTTCAAACATATAAACCATTTAATTATCAAATAAAAAATGGTGTTGTAACCATTGTAAAACCAAAAACCAATTAACTAAAAAAAGAAAGGAAGATGCTGCAACATCTTCCTTTAAATAAATGATTCAACCGTTTTGATAACCAATTAAATCAATGTAAACTTATGAAAAAACAACCAATTAAAAGCGAGTGTTCTCGTTTTTTAAAAACAACACATCTTAAGATGAAAATCACAGGTCTTCTTTTGTTTGTAGGTATTTTACAGCTTAGTGCTATTACTAGTTACGGACAAAACCAAAAAGTAACTTTAAAAGAAGAAGGTGTCAGTCTAATCCAGGTGTTTCAGCAAGTAGAAAACCAAACAGATCTACACTTTTTTTACAACAGTACAGAAGTAGATATTCGTAAAAAACTATCAGTTAATGTAAACAATCTTCAAGTTGTAGATTTTTTAGCACAGCTTTTTAAAGACACACCAATTTCTTTTCAAATACTTGGAAATCAAATTGTTTTAAAAAAGAATGTTCCTGAGATAAACACAAATGAGACAAATACAAATATTATTGCTGCTCAAGATAGAGAAATAAGAGGTATTGTTACAGACGCAACAGGAATGCCTTTGGTTGGTGCTACAATAGTGGTGGAAGGAACTAACCGAGGTGCAGTAACCAATTTTAATGGCGAATACAAAATAACACTTCAAGAAACAGATGAGGTATTAGTGTTTTCATCATTAGGATATAAAACAGAACGCATTGTTGTTGGCTCACAAACTACAATTGATCTGGTAATGCAAGAAGACTTTAGCCAACTGGAAGAAATTGTGTTAATAGGATATGGGCAGCAAAAAAGAGAAGATGTTACTGGAGCAGTAGCTACAGTTAAAACAGACGAAATTGTACAAGCCTCAACAGGTACAATTGGTTTTGATCGCTCACTTGGAGGTTTAGTGAAAGGTGTTCAGGTTTCTCAGGGCTCTGGTCGTGCAGGTTCGCCAGTACGAATTAACATTAGAGGGATTACATCACCATTATCAGGTTTTGGTGGTCTTAATCAGCCTTTATTTGTAATAGATGGAGTGCCTTTTAACGTAGATGCTTTGCAAGGAGCAAACCCTTTATTAACTTTAAACCCAAACGATATTGAAAGTTTTGATGTATTAAAAGATGCAGCAGCAACTTCTATTTACGGTTCTCGAGGCGCTAATGGTGTTATTATTATAAAAACCAAAAAAGGAAAACGTAACCAAACTCCAGTAATAGATTTATCATACTCAACTAGCTTAGCACAACCAATTAATACGGTTGATGTGCTTGATGCAACACAGTATCGTAATTTTTATGACTTACTGATTAGAAATACTGTTAATGCAATGAACGCTGGACAAATTGATCCATTCTTTGCTTTTGATTTAGCAAATATTGGAAATGTAGATTTAGATTTTAATACGTTTACAGTAAACTACAATGGGTTACGTGACGATTATTTTGGAGATGCAAATACCGATTGGAACGATATTGTTTTTAGAAGTTTGGCAGTTACCAAACAAGCTAATGTAGGTTTAAATGGAGGTAGTGAAAAAAGCAATTACTCATTAAGATTAGCCTTTATAGATCAAGAAGGATTAACTGTTAAAGATGGACTTAAACAATATACCCTAGGAACATCTCTAAATACAGACTTAAGTAGTAAAATTACTGTAGGAGGCAGTGTAAATTTAAGTCATGCAGAATCCATTTCGGGCGAAGACGATTTATTAGGTTTCTACACAGTTAATAGCTCCATTGCAAGGGCAAGACCAGACTTGCCAGTTTATGACGATAACGGACAGCTATTGGGTCAAACAGATTTTGCCTACGGTTTCCCTACCTTAGAACCTAACCCTTTAATGCGCTTGCAAAATAAGGCTAATAGAAAGTCCTATAATTTTATTGGAAATGCATTTTTAGAAGTAGAACCTATAAAAGACTTAAAATTAAAAGCAGATGTTAATGCCGCTGTTTTTTACAACGATAACAGTACTTTTATACCAAAAATTACTCAAACAGATTTTGTGTTTTTCCCAAATGAGTCATTTTTAAGTGAGTCTACAAGTTTAGTATCAAACGTTACTACAAATTTAACGGCAAATTACAATTTAAAACTAGATGATCATCGTATTGGATTATTATTAGGAGCTGCTTGGGATAGAACAAATTTTGATACTAATAGCCAATTCTATTCAGGTTTCCCTGATGATGAAGTATTAATAAATGGATCTTCTGCTGAATCTGTTGGTGCATATTCTAGCAATAGAGTAGAATCGGGTTTGAATTCTTTGTTCTCAAGAGTTACTTATGGTTATAAAAACTTATATAATGCAACTTTTAATTTTAGAACAGATGTGTCTTCTAAATTTGGACCAAACAATAAAAGAGCTTATTTCCCTTCGCTTTCTGCAAGTTGGAATATAGGTAACGAAGCATTCTTAGTAGAAAATGAAACCATCAATCAACTTAAACTAAGAGCTAGTATTGGTCGTGTAGGTTCTACAAACGTATCAGACTTTGCCTACCTACAATTTTTCCAAAAAGCATCAGACGATATTTATAACGGAAATTCTGCAATAGTTCCAAACAATAACTTTCCTAATACCAATATTGGCTGGGAAACAACAGACGAAATTAATTTAGGATTAGATTTTGAACTGTTCAACTCAAGACTAAGAGGTGGTATAGATGTTTACAATAGAAAAACAGCTGGTGCTTTAGCAAACACACCTCTGCCGTTAGAATTAGGGCCTAATGTTTATTTCTCAAATTTTGTTGATGTATCTAATAAAGGTGTTGAGGTAAGTTTAGGAGGAGATATTGTTAGAAATGATAATTTTACTTGGTCAACTAATATCAATTGGTCTTTAAACCGAAATAAATTAGATAAATTAAATGGAGCAAACATAAATTCATTTTTATTAGACTATTTTATTGAAGGTGAACCAGTAGGTACTATTAAAGGATACAAAGTTGTTAAAATTTTCCAAGATCAATCTGAGGTTGATGCACTCAATGCAGCATCACCAGATGGTTTTTACGACCAGTTTTCAACAAGTGTTGGAGATTACATGTACGAAGATTTAAATGGAGATGGACAAATAACTTCTGAAGACAGAACAATTATTGGCGACATCCAACCAGATTTTTTTGGAGGCATTTCAAATACATTTACTTATAAAAACTTTAGTTTATCTGCTTTAATGCAATACTCAGTAGGTGGAGAGCGTACTTGGAGTAACATTCCATTTGGTGCATTTAACCAATTAGGAGAAAACAAGTACAGCGAATATGCACTAAATACTTGGACTCCAGAAAATCCAGATGCACGTTATGCTAGAGCTTTATATTTTGATCCTTCTGCAAGTAGCAGAACCTCAGATCGCTATCTGTATGACACATCGTATTTAAGACTGAAAAGCTTACAATTAAGCTACAATTTTGATAGCACTTTAACAAGAAACTTAGGTATTAATAGCGCTAAGTTTATACTTACAGGAACTAATTTGTTAACATGGACTAAATGGCCAGGAATGGATCCAGAAACATTCTCAGAAAGAGGTGGTATTACAGATCAAGTTGATAATGAAGATCCTTACCCATTAGCAAAATCATTCTCATTAGGAGTTCAAATTCAATTTTAAAAACATAGAAAGATGAAAACATATATAAAAACAATAAAACTATTAGCTTGTGTATCGCTTTTTATGGTGGTTTCAGGCTGTAGTATCGACGATATTAAACCGTTAAACCAATTAACAGAAGAAAACACAATTAGAGACGAAGAATCCGCGCAACAAGTATTAAATGGAGTTTACGATTTAGGACGCGAATTCGATTTAAGTGCATTCCCATTATATTTGGCAGCTTACGGAAACGAAGGTCTAATAACGGGAAGCCTTTCAGGAGGACAAGGCTACAATACCAATGAAGTCCCTGTAGATAATCAGTTTTTAACAAATTTGTACAATGGTCATTATAAAATAATAAACTCTTGTAACTTTTTGATTCAAGGGTTAGAAGCTGGTGATGCCCAAGGTATTTCAGAAAGCCGTAAAAACGAAATGTTATCCGAAGCCAAGTTTCAACGTGCATTTGCCTATTTTAATTTATTGCGTTATTTCGGTCAGTTTTACGATTTAAATTCAACGTATGGCGTTGTTTTAAGAACAGAATTTTCAACAGATTTAAGTGCAGATCCAAGAAGTAATGTACAAGAAGTTTACGATTTTATTCAAGACGATTTGGAGTTTGCCTCTGCAAATGGCCCACAATTTGTTCAACATTTCTATTCTGGCCGATTAGCAGCACAAGCACTTTTAGCTAAGGTAGAATTGTATATGGGTAATTACGGTATGTCTGCAACTTTGGCAGATCAAGTAATAAACAATATTGAAGGTTATGCTTTAGAAACGCAATACAGCTCTATTTTTGCTAATAGATTTAATTCTTCCGAGGTCATTTTTGCACCTTATGCAGGACCAAGCCCAGATGGAGGAAGCAGTATGGATTTAGTAAACAGGACGTCTTATAGCGAAAACTTAAGAAGTACTGCCGATGCACAAGTTGGAGCAATAAATGATGGTGATTTAACTGGCGTAGGAGCCAACTACGATCCTCGTTTTAGCTTTGCTTATTCCGATGCTACACAAGGACAAAATATGAATGGTAAATACAATTTTGGAGGCCTTACAGGATCTGATGGTAATACTTTATACCACTTGCGACTTGCAGAAATATATTTAGTGTACGCTGAAGCCGAAACAAGACGTCCAGGAGGTGTTTTAAGTGATGCGTTAAATAGTTTAAATGCTATTAGAAATCGTGCTGGAGTTTCACCAAAATCTTTGGTTGATGGGCCAACATTGCTAGAAGATATTAGACAGGAAAAGCTTTTGGAACTATTTTTCGAAAATGGTGAGCCTTGGTTTGATATCGTACGTTTTGATGTATTAGGAAACTTAGACGCTTCAACCATTAAGCCAACAGTGACAAACCAGAATAAGTTTATTTTACCTATACCATCTCAAGTTATTATTGGCAATAATAATGTTGTACCAAACCCAGGATATTAATAATTTAAATTTATTAAAATGAAACATATATTTTCAATCGTATTACTCATACTAATAATGGTGTCATGTAAAAAAGAACAGCCACCTAAAGATTATGCTGTAATACACGGAACAATTACAAATCCAATAGATAGTTTAAATTTAAGGTTGTACGACCCAAAAAGTAACAAATCTTTTATAGTAGAGGTTGATAAAGATGGTAATTTTAGAGATACCTTAAAATTAGAAGAACCAGTTACATTTACAACTGTTTACGAGAATATTTTTGCGCTTTATCTAAAAAACGATATGGAAATTAAAATTGATTTCGATATCAAAAAATTTAGCGAAACTCTTGGTTTTACAGGTAATGGAGAAGCGCAAAACAATATTTTAAAATATAAAGCTGAACAAGCAAACGAACTTTATGGAGAAGATTATAAAGTGTTTTTAAGTTTAGATAGACCTGCTTTTGAAGCTAAAACAAATGCCTATGTTAATGGTATAGAGAAACAGCTTGAAATCAACAAAGCTAAACTTGATTCAGCATTTATAAATTTACAAAAGCAAGAACTTAAATCGTTTCAAGAACAAAATCTAGCACAATATGAAGAGCAACAAAAAATTAATAAACTACTAGGCAAAGGGAAACCATCACCAGAGTTTAAAGATTATATCAATTATGTTGGAGGCACCTCGTCCTTAAAAGATTTTAAGGGAAGCTATGTGTATATCGATGTTTGGGCCACCTGGTGTGTGCCTTGTATCTATGAAATTCCTTACTTAGAGAAATTGGAAAAAGACTATCATGGCAAGAACATAAAATTTGTAAGTCTTTCAATAGACAATGCAAAAGATGAAGCTAAGTGGCGCAAAATGATTAAGGATAAAAATATGAGTGGTGTTCAAATATTGGCTGATAATGCTTACGATTCTCAGTTTATAAAAGATTACTTTATTTACGGAATTCCACGTTTTATTCTTTTAGATCCAAAAGGAAACATAGTTAATTACGATGCACCTAGACCCTCAGAAGAAAAATTAAAAACATTGTTTAATAGTCTAGATATTTAAAAAAAATATTTAAAGCCTTAGGCGTTTCTAGATTAATTCATTTATTTTTTGATTAGTTATTTTATAAAAGTCACTCTTTAATACTTTAAGAGTGACTTGTTTTTTGCTTTTATAAACTTTAGTAACTTTATAAACAATTATGTATACTTCGTAAAATAATTTTATATTCTTAAGCTTAAGAATATAGTTTATAAAAAGGATCAAAATTAAAAAAGTAAAAATGCCTACTATGCCTAAAAATAATAATATAGAACAAGCATTACAAGAGCGTATAAAAGAGTTAACTTGTCTTTACGAAGTATCATCAATCATTGTAAATGCCAATGCAGAACTGATGGAAGATACACTAAAGGCTATTGCCATTAGTTTAAAAAAGGCGTTTCAATATCCGGAAAAAACAACTGTTTTTATTAGTGGTTATGAATTTTTGGCAAGTACAGGTAAAATTTTAGGAAACACATTAACAATTCATTCTAACATTAATATTTTTAATGAAGTAAAAGGAGAAATAAAAGCTTATCTAAACACTTCAGAATTTAAAAATGAAAGCTTTTTAAATGAGGAACAATTCCTTTTAGACAATGTAGCCTTAAAAGTTGGCAATTTTTTAGAACGCTTAGAGATCCAAAAAAACGAAACGTCTTTAAAAAGACAAATGGAACGAGCAGACCGTTTAAGTATTCTAGGCGAGATTACTGCAGGAATTGCTCATGAACTCAATACACCTCTAGCCAATATTTTAGGGTTTGCCGAGTTGTTAAAAACAGACTTAGAGGGAAACAAAAAAGCATTGACCGATTTAGATAAAATAATACAAAACACTATTTTTTCGAGAGAAGTGGTTAAAAAACTCATGTTTTTTGCCTGCGAGATGCCTCAGGAAATGCAACGTGTAAACATCATTCCAAACATAAAAAACGCCATTAATCTATTAGATGCTACCTTTAGAAAAGAGCAGGTAAAATATATTGTAAAGATTGAAGATGATGAGCTATGGTTGCGCGCAGACCCAATACAGCTCACCCAAATTATTTTTAATTTACTTATGAATGCTATTTATTTTTCTCCAAAGGATGGTTTGGTAACCATAGAAGCACAACAAACCAAGAAGGATGTGGTTTTAAAAATTTCAGACCAAGGCAAAGGCTTTACACCTGAGGCGTTGGAAAAAATATTCCAGCCTTTTTTTACCACTAAACCAACAGGCGATGGTTCAGGTTTAGGATTAAGTGTGGTACATGGTATCGTAGCATCACACAAAGGCACCATCACAGCACAAAATAACCCAAATAAAGGTGCTATATTTACAGTAACATTACCAAAAACCTAAGGATGCAATTGCGTAAAGAAAATATATTAATTGTTGATGACGATATTAATATTTTAGAGTTGTTACAACGCCATTTACAATCCTGGAACTACCATACTTTTAAAGCTGTTTCTGTTAAAGAAGCAGTAACCATTTTACGCGACACCAAAATAGATTTATTAATTACAGACTTAAAAATGCCTGAAATAGATGGCTCAGAACTCATAAAATTTGTATCAGAACATTATCCAACATTACCAAAACTGGTAGTTACTGGTTATCCATCTGTGCAAGATTCTTTAGCAGCTATCAAATCTGGTGTTGTAGATTATTTAACCAAGCCCTTTACAAAAGACGAATTAAAAACAGCGATAGATAATTCACTTATAAATTTAGAAAATAATCCTCAAAAACTGATAAAACCTACCAAAGAATCAAATGAAGCTTACGGAGAAATTATAGGAAATTCTGAAAAGATTAATGATGTTATTCAGGTTATAGAACGCGTTAAAAATAATAAGGCCACAATTTTTATAAAAGGAGAAAGTGGCACAGGAAAAGAGTTGGTTGCACGCGCTATACATTATCAAGGAAAATTTGCAAGAGCACCATTTATTGCAGTAAACTGTGGAGCCATTCCAGAAAATTTACTCGAAGCAGAATTATTTGGATACGTAAAAGGCGCTTTTACTGGAGCTGAAACCAATAGAGATGGTTTTTTTCAAGCAGCCAATGGAGGCACCATTTTTTTGGACGAAATAGGTAATGCTTCATTAGCTGTGCAATCTCGATTATTGCGAGTGCTTCAGGAAAAGGAAATTGTTAAAGTTGGTGCAACTAAAGCTGAGAAGATTGACGTACGAATCATAGCTGCTACCAATAGTGATTTGAGAGACATGATACAAAAACAAACTTTTAGGGAAGATTTGTTTTATCGTTTAACAGTTGTAGAAATAAATGTTGCACCCTTGCGAGAGCGAAAAGATGATATTTCGTTACTAGTTGATAAATTTCTTTTTAAATATGGTATAGAGTATAAAGATCGTTTTGTGAAAATCACACCTGAAGCTTTAAAGATTTTAGAACGTTATACTTGGCCTGGAAATATACGTGAACTTGAAAATGTTATTCAACGAGCGGTAATTATGTGCGATAAAATGATCGATATTGAGCAGTTGCCAGAACACTTAAAATATAACTTGGATTTTTCTGAAAACAAACTTCTTCCACTTAAAGAAATCGAAAAAAAGTATATCGAAAAAGTATTACGCGCTACTGGAAATAATAAAACCAAAGCTGCAGAAATTCTTCAAATAGACAGAAAAACCATTCGTCAAAAACTTTCTGAATAACCTAATTTTTTCTGGTACATATTTACCCAGTTGGGTAATTTTGTACCACTCCTAATTTTGTTTTGATTTTACAAACAACTCCTTAAATCCTTATAAACAAAGGGTTTTGATGTTTTATGTTGATTTTGGTAGCGGTTTTGGCACATGCATTGCCTTTAGGTATGTGAATTGAAAAAATATTTTTATGAACACAAATCACTTTAATATTTGTCCTGGTTGCATACATCGTAATACATGTGTGCTAACTGCACAAAAGGACAAAGTTTGGTCTTGTAGCGAGTTTGATGAAATTCAACCAAATCACAAACCTCAAGACACAGATAAGCAACCAGAACTACAACTGGAATTAGCATAACAATTTTAAATTATTTCAGCTATGATTATTAAAAAAATAAAAGCAGCATTGAGAAGATTTGGTTTTACCAAATCGAGATTGCGTGAAAGCATAAAACCAAGTACAAGAGATATTTTTATTAGAGACAGATATAATCAAAGAAAAATAAGCACACGTCTTTTTAGCTAAAAAAAAGAACCAATGTACCAAAACAAAAACAACAAAATTAAAATTAAAAAAAAATGGCAATAGTCGCAGAAATTAAAAAACAAAAAAAACAGCCTGTTCGTGGCATGATGGATAATGTTATGGAACAGTTTAATAGTGCAGCAGATAAAATTAATTTGCACCCAAGCATCAGAAAAATATTAAGTATAACCAATAACGAAATTATCGTAAACTTTCCTGTAAAGATGGATAATGGCGACGTGGAGATTTTTAGAGGTTATCGTGTACAACACAATAATGCTCTTGGACCTTACAAAGGAGGGTTGAGATACCATCCAACAGTAGATATTGATGCTGCAAGAGCCTTGGCCATGTGGATGACCTGGAAAACATCGTTAGCTGGTTTGCCTTATGGTGGAGGTAAAGGAGGCATACAATTAGATCCTTCAAAATATTCAGAGAGCGAATTAGAGCGTATTACACGACGGTTCACCTTTGCATTGGCAGATAACATTGGTCCAGAACACGATATTCCTGCTCCAGATGTGAACACCAACAGCCAAACCATGGCGTGGATGGCAGATACTTATATGAGTACTCGTCCACCAGCCGAACGTACTGCCAACCAACACATAGTTACTGGAAAACCAGCAGGAAGTGGAGGGCTGGAAGGACGTGATAGAGCAACAGGTTTTGGTGTATTCTTGTCCATTAAATTTTGGGCAGAGAAAAACAACATCAACCTAACAGATAAAAAATTTATTGTTCAAGGGTTTGGTAATGTTGGCTATTGGGCAGCTTATTTTCTAGAAAAAGAAGGTGCAAAATTAGTGGCAGTTCAAGACGCTTTTGGCAGTATAGAAAACCAAAAAGGAATTTCGGTTGAAGACTTGTTTAATTATACAAAAGCAAATAAAGGCAGTATTGTAGATTTTCCAGATGCCATGAGTTTAAACAAGGATGATTTTTTTGCTACCCATTGTGATATATGTATCCCAGCTGCATTAGGAAACCAAATCACTGCAGACAATGCAATGGAAATAAAAGCAACCTTAGTGGCTGAAGGCGCCAACGGCCCAACTAATGTTGAAGGTGAAAAAATCCTTTTAGATAGAGGAATTACCATCATACCAGATATTTTGTGTAATTCTGGAGGTGTTGTAGGAAGCTATTACGAGTGGCTGCAAAACCGAAATGGTGAGCTTTGGCAGCTTGATGAAGTCATGGCTAAACTAGAGAAAAAGCTTAGAGAGTCATTCAACAAAGTATATGATTATTCACAAAAAGAAAGCATGGACTTGCGTACAGCAGCATATTGTATTGCCATACAGCGTATAGAACGTGCCTATATTGAAAGAGGTATTTTCCCATAAAACAATTTAAAACAAATAGCATAATGAAGTACGGAAGTTTAATATTAGAAAAGAAAGAATATGTGTACTTAAAACGCATACTGAATGTCTCTGGTTATGCAAGTGATTTTCAAGCACAAAAATCGTTGCTAAAACTAAGTGAAGAACTCAAAAGTGCTCATATTGTTGATGAAGAAGACATGCCACAGGATGTTATTCGATTTAATAGTAAAGTCACCGTTGTTTCTGAAACCGGTTGGGAAAAAACACTACAAGTAGTAAACCCTAAAGACAGAGACGCTAAACAAGATAAAATTTCTGTCTTAATGCCAATGGGAGCAGCACTTTTTGGTTATTCAAATAACGATACTGTTGTATGGGATTTTCCAGGAGGTACACAAGAGCTTAAAATAACTAATGTTACTCAAATGGAAACACTTAGAGGCATTGGAGATTTGGTAATTTAAAAAACATACAAATGGAAAATAGAAATATTGAAATTTTTAATCACGATACAGATCTAGACGTAACACATAAAATCAATACCATTGAGCTTGATAACTGGATCAATCATTTAAAATACATAAGTAAAGAACTGGTTAACTTAGTCAACTTATGTGCTGAAGGATTTAGTACAAAGCTAGAAGATGACAATGTTTTGGCAAGACTACAAAAAAAGATTGAAGAAAATGAAGCCTTATTAAATGCACTTCAAAAATATGCAATTTCTCGATCTGACATTGTTGAGTGCGAAGACACACAATGTGATATGGTTTATATCACAGAGCATGAAACATACAGAAGAAGTTATTTATATCATCTTGATAAGTATAGAAGGCTTAAAGACGAGTTCTTTAATAAAGTTCAAGGTAAGTTTACACTACTAAACAAAAAATAACAACTGGTTTATTATTGAACAATACCTTAACATATAAGCTAGATACACAAAGAAGGCTCTTTATAAAAAAAGATTTAGAGGAGCTAAATCTATGGATAAGTAGCTTAGAGAACTTTAATGTAGAGTTAGATCACTTTAGTGCTATAGAAAAACAACTCATACGTGATCACTCAACTTTAAGTTTAATACAAGGTTTGAGAAGAAGAAATGTATTGTGCATGGCAATGCTCTGTAAATATAACCAAGAGTTAACAACCGAATATGATTATGGTAAAACGGAGTATAATTTATCTAGAGCTAAGATACACGATAAAAAGCGAGAACAATTTTTAGAGCATTTAAAGGAGTTCAACAGTTTTAAAAACAATTTTTACAAATTGTTAATGAAGTATAAACTAAAATAATAATGATTTGTTTTTGTTAGTTAGTAAAAAAGGGCAATTATCAATTAAGTATAATTGCCCTTTTTATTGTGGAGTCGCCGACTCCACACTTTAACATACTTTAACATAATTAGGTATAGTTTAAAAATCAATTAATCCCTTTATTTTAGGGATTTTTTGTGTTTTATTATATTTTTGAGTTATATTTGATTATAACATTATTGTCAACTATTTTGTCAACTGTTTTGTCAACTAGCATTTATGACTCATTCATTCTTTTTAAAAGAACCTCAAGATAGGATAGGGAAAAAACCTTCCCTTATTTTGTTCACTTGCCACTTCAATAGTGAAAAAAGAAAATTTGTCTATTCTACTGGCGAAAAAATCAGACCAATCCATTGGAATTTTGAAGAAAATCGTCCAAAATTAAAAGGATCAATCAAAGACAGCAATTCAACCGCTATACAAACTCAATTAAATCGTTACTCTGATAAGTTTGAAGAAATAGAAGGGCTGTACTCCAGAATCAATGAAGATTTCACTTCCAAGGCTCTAAAAGAAGCCTTTAACCAAGAATTTAAAAAAACACCAGCTGGTAAAAATTTGTTCTTTAATGCTTATGATGATTTTACACGTGAAAAAATCAAACGAAAAGAATGGAAACCATCAACAATTAAACGTTACAAAAATATCAGAAACCATCTTGAGGAATTTGAGAAAAATAAAAAATATAAGTTGACCTTCAGTAAAATAAACAATAGATTTTATACTGAATTTATTGATTATTGTTACACAACCTTAGATCACAATACTAATACATTTTCAAGAAATATTGGCTTGTTCAAAACCTTTATGTTTTGGGCTATCAAAGAAAAATACACTTACAACAATGCTTTTACTGATTTTAAAAAGCCAGAAAGAGTAATTACCAAAGAAGTAGCTTTAACATTGGAACAAATAAAAACTATTTTTGAGTTTGATCCTAAAAATAAAGCACTAGAAAGAGTAAAGGATGTTTTTGTTTTTCAATGCCTCACAGGTTTACGTTTTGGAGAAATGAAACTTATTAATGAAAGAACCATTGTTAACAATTCAATCATAATTAAGGAAGAAAAGAATGTTAACAAAGAAGCTAGGGAAATTCCACTTTTTGAAATATCAAACTATATATTAAAAAAGTACCAGTATAAGCTCCCTTTATTGAGCAACCAGAAACAAAATGAGTTTATTAAAGTTGTGTTTGAAAAAGCTGAATTTACGTTTGATGTTGAGTACAGTAGGACCAAAAACAAAGAGCATGAAATACTTGTAAAGCCATTTCATAAAAGGGTTTCTACTCATACAGCTCGTCGGACTTTTGTAACCATAATGAAAAAGAAAGGAATAGCAGATAAAACAATAATGAATATGACTGGCCACAAAGACTTAAAAACCTTTAACACATATTATAAGGTTGATAATATAGCCAAAGTAGATGCTGTTAATTTGGCATTTGGGTCAATAAAGTTGCCTAAACTCAAAAAAGCTTGAAAGTGAATTTTGAAAACACAAAATATCTAGGATGCCTTAAATCTTATGACTTAGCAAATGATTTATATGATTCAAAAAACTTAGAAATCCTTGAGAAAATGAATATTATCTCTAATGGTTATGAGTATGATGAAAACAATGATGCTTGTTCACGTAATATATATCTAACCGAAGATGGAAAATTCTATACATTAAGTAAAAACTTTGTGAATGAGGTTTACGAGTTTATTGAGATAAAGATTCACTCATTAAAAAATGAGAAGGTTTACGGATGGGGTGATGGAAATAGATATGATTATATAAATATTGTTCAATTAAATGCCTCTATAATTGACAGGGAAAGTAAAATAAAATTCTTAAAAAAAATTTATAAAGAAATTCATCAAGAAACATTAAGTATTAAATTAAATAGTTTAAAAATAATTAGGAATAATACAGAGTCTAATGATTTTTTTTCGCCGTTCTTTAAAAAACCAAAACCAGAAGCATTTGATACTATATATGGTTATGATGTACCAATTAGAAGACTTTATAATGATTATTTAGGAATAAATGAAGAAACCTTAGTTTCGTGGAAAGAATGGGTAATTTATCAATTTGATTGTGATAAATTTTTAATAAAATATTTGACTTTAAAAAAAGATCAGGATTATGAAATAGAATTAAAGGATTTTTGGTGTGAAACTAATTTTAAATGCTATGATTTATTTATGATTTGGTCAAATTTTGCTGCTATTAAAAAAATCTCAAAATTTCTTAATGAAGAATTAGGCAATTTAGGTGTAAATAAAACTTCTCTAGGATTGAGTGCATTAGAGGTAGCATATTATGCTTATTATATGCGTGAGGCAAAAGAAAAAATTGTGTCCTGTCGTTTTCCAAGTGAGGAAGCCTATAAAGAATTACAAAACAGATTTGGTGCAAATTGGAAGAATATTCAACAGAGTTATAATGAAATAAATAATAACCGAAACATGAGGTTGAAATCATCACGAAAGAAAAAAGTTGAAAATGTAATGCCTCTTTTAACTCCAAAAGCATTGAGTTTAGCTGAATTTGACTTAATTAATATGTAAATCATATTTATTTATATTTGTAGTACCTACTACGTAGTTACTATTCTCATTTTTTAAAGAAATTATAATTGAATTTTACGGTATAGTTTAATTAAAACCATATCGTATGACTCACGTTATCCAACTCCAGAACATTTCTAAGACGGAGCTTTTTGAGCATTTAGAAAGTATAATTGATAAAAAATTATCAATTCTTGCAAATACAGATGAGAATGAGAAGTTATCAATAAAAGATGTAGCCGATGAGTTAGGCGTTGCAGAATTAACAGTACATAACTACATCAAAAAAGGATTGTTACCAGCGTTTAAAATAGGTCGTAGAGTTTTCATAAAAAGAACAGATTTAAAGAACGCTTTAACTGAAGTTAAATCCCTAAAGTATAAACGATTTTAAAAAGAAAAACCCTAATGCACTACCAATGTATTAGGGTTTGATATTGTTAACCTTTTCACAACAGCAACAAATAGATGCAGCAAGATAATAAAAAAATATCAACTCTTCAGGTCGTTAAAGAAAACGAAAATGACAAAGAAATAACTACTGTATTTCATAAAGCTGAAGACTACATAAGTAACCATTATAAAATAAGGTTCAATACTGTTTCTCTTGATATTGAATCATCAATTATTGGTAGTAATGATTGGGCTTCTTGTAACGATAACTCTCTTTGGGTAGATATTCAAAAAAAGGGCATTAAAATTGGGCAAAACTCATTAAAAGCAATCTTAAAGAGTGATTTTGTTCCAAGATTCAATCCAATTGAAAGTTATTTTAAAAATCTTCCTGAATGGGATCGTAAGCAAGACCATATTTCCAAGTATGCTGAATTTATAAAACTATCGCCTGGAGAAGATAAAAAACAATACTTATATCACTTTAAAAAGTGGTGCGTAAGGACAGTTAAATGTGCTTTAATTGAGAGTTACTTTAATAAACAGGCTTTTGTGCTTACAGATGATGGGAAAGGGCAGAACATAGGTAAATCGACTTGGTGTCGCAATCTTTGTCCTCCTATACTATCTAAATATATCGCAGAGGATATTAGCAATAATGATAAAGATACAAGAATACTGATTTGCAAAAATTTCTTGATAAATATGGATGAGCTGGCAGCTTTATCAAAAAAAGAAATTAATCAACTAAAATCACTTTTCTCAAAGGATAAGATTAATGACAGACTGCCATACGATTCAAAAAACTCCATAATTCCAAGAATTGCATCATTTATTGGTTCAACCAATATGTCAACATTCTTGCATGATGAAACTGGAAGTGTTCGTTGGCTATGTTTTGTAATAGAGGATATAGACTGGAGTTATAAAAAGAATTTTAATGTTGATAAATTATGGTCACAGGCTTATTCCCTTTCAAAGGATAAAACTTTTATGGCTGAGCTTACAAGAGAAGATATTATTGAAAATGAGCGTAGGAACGATAAGTTTCAATTTTTGACTGCTGAACGAGAATCATTAAGTAAATATTTTGAGCCTTCTGATGCTGGTAATAGTAGAGCGGAACATCTTACTGCAACAGATATTACAAATTACTTAAGAACCTTTACAACCATAAATCTTAATAACATCCAAATTGGAAAGGCATTAAAGGCTTGTGGTTTTGAAAAAGTAAAGGTTAAGGATGCTTATGGATATTATGTAGAAAAGAAACCAATAAATTATCCTTCCTAAGTTACCTAAAATCGATTAGGACAATAAATGTAAGGTGTTTTAGTGGGTAAGATGATTTAAAATGTTCTTACCCTAAGTTGACTTAATTTAAAAATTAGGTAAGATGAAAGGGGGAATAGGTAACTTAAAATTGATTTTATATAGTTGTTTATCAGTAAGTTATAGATAAGGGTAAGATGGGTAAGAAGAATTTATAAAATATTTAAAATGGAATCAAAAAACAAAGGAAAAAAAGAGGTTAGGGATCTATTGATAAAATACTCTATTGATGGATGCGAAAGGTTGAATAAAAGTGACCTATTTCTTGACGAAATTAGAGTGCCAATAAAAGTTAGGGAGGGGATAAACAAATTTCCTCTCAGGATAAAAGCATACTCATTAAGAAGTTACAGTAATCCATTAAAAATCAAAAAAATAGTAGAAATAGCATTATCTAATTTTCGTGAAGAATTTAAGAAGGACAAATCTTTATGCTACTTAGACATTATTATAAGCGAATCCTTGCATCCAAGAAACAGAGGAGAGCTGGATTTAATTGACTTAACTAAACAATAATATTATTAATAAATGGAAACTTTAAAATTCAAGGTTGTAATTCATAAACCAGTTAACAAAAACTTCAGTTTAGAGGAAATGCAGCAAATTAAGGTGCATGAAGATTATTTAATTGAAGAGAGTACAATAAACATACTTTACAACTACAAACCTACAAGCGCTTTTAATAAAGAAAACTTCGTTGCCTTCATGCTAAAGCATCTGAAGAAGAAGTACCTGGCTAATGAAGTTAGTCTAGAGCCATAATTAAAAACAATTTAAAAACAACAACACTATAATTAAAATTTATTATTTTTGACAGTACCCTTCACTTTTATAAATCACAAACACAAAAATTATGAAAAATCAAAATTTTGCCTATGGCAATAGTTTAAGTGAGGGCCACAATGAACCTCCAGTAGCTTTAGCAGGTTTTTTTTCATGGCTTAAAAGAGCCGTGACAAATGTTGTTAGAGCTGTTGCAAAAGTATCACACGATCCATTTTTTGCAATCAACATAATAGAAGATGCTTTTGATGGCAATGGATTTACAATCGGAATTAAATCGAGTGGGATCAATCTAAATCAAAATCTTAATTTAACTGCTCAAGACGAAGTTAAACTAGATAATTGGGTAAATAACAATTTTCTGCCATTCTATAAGCAGTATTTCATTAAAATTAAGGAATACAACTTAAATCCACCTACTGTTAAGGTGTTTAAGGCGTTCTTTGATGAAGCAATGGAGTTTATTGCTTTAATTGATTGGTATAGAGACTTTGTAAAGTTTAATGGAGAAACTTATTTGTCTTCAGATGCTATAAATGCTAGAAATCAATTTTTGGATATCCAAATGCGTGTCCTGGAGAAGGAAATAAACAAATATATTTCATCTACTAATGTAAATTTGAACCAAACAACAAAAAACCAGGTAATCGATCCTGAGAAATACTCCTCTTTATTATTTAATCTACCATCAAATACAACAATAAGTGTAGTACAACAATCGGAATCAACCGAAAATGTTGTAATGGTATCAAATGATCCGCCTGTACTTGAAGAAAACAAAAAGAAGTCTAATGGAGCAGGGTTATTTTTTTTGGCACTAATAGGCTTGAGCTTCATTCTTTCTCTGAATAGTAAAAAGGAAGTGCCAGAAGAAAGTAATGCTGATTGATTTAAAATATGGTCTCTCATAAAAAAAGCAGTTCTTTTGATCTGCTTTTTCTATAATATCATTATTTTTGTCATGTGATTACGTTCGCGGCTTATTCCAAGAAAATACATCACTTTTTTAAGGCAACTTAGCACGACTTAACTGCTCTGATTTTTCAACAGGTACGCTTGGTTGTCTTTTTAATAGTAGGTGTTTAACAATATGCATTAATACACCTTATTAAATGAGTGGTTTGGATGAATAAAAAAAAGTGAGCTTTTCGATTACAAGTTGGCTACAATTGCCAACGGTTCAAAAAACCCACGGAACAAATATACAAAAAAACCAACAACAACAACAAACTAATAGCGTAATACACCACAATAATAATAACAAGAAGTGGTTGTTGTTAATACTACACCACAATAAAGAGGATAATTATGCAAATAAAAACCTCACTTGTCCAAAGAATCGCCAAAGCTATCTAGCAGCCCAAATGAGGTTCATAATAAAGGAAAATCTACCTTTAAAAATCCGTTAGATTACGTAACAGTAAATCCAAAGTGAAATCTGCTTTATCTAACGGATTAGAGAACAAATCTACAAATTTCCTTTGATATCTTAGTTAATCTGATAATTTATTTTGCAAGAACTAAAAACGTAATGCACCACAATAATAATAACAAGAAATGGTTGTTATTAAAACGTAGTAATTTACAATTTCCTTAGTGTTTATGGGCGCTTTCAATGTGTAACAATAGTGTAATAATAACGAAATGCACCACACATTAATAACTAAATACATCACAATAAATAATAATAATAACTAAATACTCCACCACAACCACACCAACAATATGCACAACATTAAGTTACTGGAGTATTTAAATAAAAAAATCCGTTAGATTACATGATGGCAAAGCCCTAGAGCAATCCACCTTATCTAACGGACAGTACAAATCTATAAATTTCCTTTGATATCTTAGTTGATCTGATAATTTATTGTGCAAAAACTAAAAACGTAATGCACTACAATAAAGAATAACAACAACAAGAAAACGTTGTTGTTATTGCACGTGTATTATCAATTTCATTAGGATTTATGGGTGTTTTAGTGATAGTGCAACAATTATTAATAACAACAAATAATGCATGTTGTTAATTGTTATTGTGTGCAAATAAAAAAAGATTTGACAGGGTTTACGTTGCTTAAATTGCTCAATCCAATCTTAATTAAATGTCCGTTCTTTGTTTAAATAGTGTAGGAATTATAATTACAAAAATAATAATTTCTCGTTATTAATTATGCTCCTCTAAATGGGTTAAAAGAAGGGCGTTTAATTCTGATAATTCTTTTTGAGTATTCATTTTTATAATGTTTTGGTTATATCAATTAATCCTAGGTTTTTGCTTGCTTCTTCTAATGTTCTGGGCAAATATTTACAAATTTCTTTTTCAAGACCTTTCAGCACATCTAAAAAGTCTAAAAGCTCCTCAACATGGTAAATTAGATCAGATCTAAACTTAGAGTCATCACTTCGCTCACTACACAAACTAATTTTTAAAATCTCTTTTAAAATGTCAGAATAACTTTGAGCATCGGCATATTTTGTTAATTCTGTAACAGAAGACAATACCAGTCTTGTAGCTTTACGGTGAGGGTCTTCTTTTAGGTCGCTTTCGCTTAATTCTTTTTGATTGTTGTTAATTGCTGTTTCCATTATATTGAATTTTGAAATTATTAACCTAAAGTAGAAATATAAATGGATAAATAACAAAGTAAATTGTCAACTATTTTGTCAACTATAATAAAAAACCCTTGCATAATAATAGATACAAGGGTTTATTGTGGAGTCGCCGAGAATCGAACTCGGGTCCAAACAAGTAACCAAAGAGCTTTCTACACGCTTATTCTATTCTTGGGTTTTCGATTGCAAGCTGGTAAAAGACAACCTACTTACAACTTAGCTTTTTAATCTCGAAAGTGCATCAAAGCGCTACACCATCTTAGTTAATATTTACGATGCCTATATTAAGAACGCCATTAACCAAGGCTTTCTGGAGACATTTAGCTTGCACACCTTGTGTGCCTAGGCTTGAAACTTACTATAATTCAGTTATTAAGCAGCTAAAGCGTAGTTATTCTCGCCGTTTAAAAAGTTGACCTAGCCTTTTACGTGTTTCAAAGTCATTACACGACGTGCTTACCGTTTCATTAATCTCGCTGTCAAAACCAGTCGACCCCAAAATTTTAATGAATTTCCCCTATTCAAGGAAAAGGATTGCTAAGTTACAAAAAAAGTTGTGCAACAGCGTAAATCCTCTTATTTTCGTACAAAATTTATACCAAATTCAACTATGAAGTTTGCCATTATTAAAGAGCGTAAAAATCCGCCAGATAGACGTGTTGTGTTTTCACCTGAAAAACTAGCTGAAGCAAGAAAACAGTTTCCTGATGCTGAGTTTGTTGTAGAGTCTAGTAATATTAGAGTATTTCCAGATTCTGCCTACAAAGCCTTAGGGTTTAAGGTTACAGACGATGTGTCAGATTGTGATGTCATGATTGGTGTAAAAGAAGTACCAATAGAGAATCTAATTCCTAATAAAAAATATTTCTACTTTTCTCATACTATAAAAAAGCAGCCTTATAATAGAAAACTTTTGGTTGCTATGCTAGAAAAAAACATCGAAATGTATGACCATGAAACCATTATAAAGAAAAGTGGATCAAGATTGATAGGTTTTGGACGTTATGCAGGTTTGGTAGGGACTTACAATGGTTTTAGGGCTTTAGGGTTACGAGATAATTTATTCAACTTGCCAAAAGTTGAAACACTTGCAGATTTAGATGAGGTTAAAGCTGAGTTAGACAAAATTACATTGCCTAATATTAAAATTTTACTCACAGGGACAGGGAAAGTGGCTCAAGGAGCTAAAGAGATTTTAGACCATTTAAAGGTAAAAGAGGTCAGTGATGCACTTTATTTAACCTCTAAATTCACAGAACCAGTTTATGTAATGGCAGATGTTATGGAATATGCCAAACGTAAAGATGGGAAAGTAGGTAATAAGCAAGAATTTTATAAAGATCCTTCAGGTTATGAAAGTAATTTCATGCCTTATGCTAAGGAAACGGATATGTTTGTAGCAGGACATTTTTATGGTAATAACGCACCTTATTTATTTACCAGAGAGGATGCTAAAAGTCCTGATTTCAATATCAATCTTGTGGCTGACATTAGCTGTGATGTTGATGGTCCTGTGGCTTCTACCTTAAGAGCTTCAACCATTGCAGATCCTTTTTATGGTTATGATGCTAAAACTGAAAAAGAAGTTGCTTTTGATACAAAAGATGCCATAACTGTTATGGCAGTTGATAATTTGCCTTGTGAATTACCTAAAGATGCCAGTGAAGGTTTTGGAGAGATGTTTTTAGAAAACGTAATTCCAGCATTTTTTAATGGCGATGAAAGAGGGATTTTAAAACGTGCTAAAATTACTGAAAACGGAAAACTAACTGAGCGATTTAGTTATCTTCAGGATTATGTTGATGGGAAGTAATTAGGTGTCTAGAACAAAAAAACCAATCAAAATTTTGATTGGTTTAAGCTGTAATAAAAAAATATATTAGTATTTATTAGACGACTCTAACATTTACTGCATTCATACCTTTTTTACCTTCTTTTAATTCAAACTCTACGTTGTCACCTTGGTTAATTTCATCAATTAAACCAGTTACGTGAACAAAGTATTCTGTGTTTGAACCTGTTTCTGTAATGAAACCAAAACCTTTAGTTCCATTGAAGAATTTTACTGTACCGTTTTTCACTGTAATAATATTTAGTTTAGGTAAAAGTACTATTTATAATGTCTTGCTCCTAGTTTTTCTCTAAATTTTACTATTTGATTATGTAAACTTTGTTTGATAAGTGGTTTGTTTTTTACCTTTCTGAAGTGTTTTGGCTAAGCCTGATTTGAATTCTTCTTAAAAGTTCTGTGGCTTGAATTTTATAGTTTTTTGTCATTGCCAAGTGATTGTTAGTAGCAAGCATATTATGTAGAGCAACACGTTTTCTATAATCTTCGCTTTCTGTAAAATAGGCTATCATTTCATCATTAAATTTTCCTTGCGATAAATCAACAAACCAAGAATATTCCCTCAACTCATTTAAGTTTTTCATCACTTCATTTTCTAAGCGCTCATTATTTTTGTCTATTATTGGTTTGAACAATGAGTAAATCTGAATGATACTTATAATTAAACTGTCTTTTTGGTTTGTAGTTTCGCTCGATAAATTTTTTAAAAGTTCATAACCTTTGGTTTGAATATTAAATGGCGAATAAAATGTGGTTAGTGAGGCACATTCTATGCAATCTTTATAATTTTCCTTTTTAAGCTGTTTGTTAATAATGATATTACTTTTTACTTGAAGCGTATCATAAAGTCTTACTACCTGACCTGCAACCAAGGTGTCAGTCTCTAAATCATAAGCAACGGTTCTTAAAATATTATTAAGTTCTGTTTTTTGTTTTCTGTTTTCGTTCCAGTTATTAACTTGAAGGGCCAATAAAATACCAATCATAACAAGAATAATCTCACCAATTGCGTAAAGTAAATAGGCAGTTATTTTGTTGTTTTTGAGCATATTCTTTCTGACCTTTCGGAATATCTTAAGCATTTGAATTAAAGTTTTTCTTTTAAGAGAATTCTACAAATTTGCTCATATCCTTGTCTTTTTCCAGTAATTAATAGATTAAGATCTTTTGGCGACCAATTTGGCAAAGTACTTCCTCCGGAATTAAACGTAATTTGTCTTTTAGATAATCCATCTTTATTCATTAAGAAAATCTCTTGATTTCCTGATTCAGTTGTACTTGAATAAGCAATACGAACACTATTGTTTGACAAATCAGCAAAATTGTTGTCTACTGTTGATTCTGTAAGGCGTTTTTCCTTTTTTTGTGATATGCTGTAAACATATATTTCATCATTTACATTTTTTGTAAGTTTTTTAGAAAAATATAAAATAGCATCTCCTAGACTTGTAAATCTTGGGTATGTATTTGCATAAGCGTTATCGATAATTTTTTTGAGCCTTTTGCCATTTACAGAAATAAAATAAATATTATAGTTATTATCTCTTACTTTATAATTAAAAATCAGTTCCTTACCATTAGGTGCAAACTGAGCGTACATTTTGTTTCCTTTTAGCTTAATTGGTACTTTTTTTAATGTTCTGTCTGATAAGTCATAAGTGTACAATTCACTTATTCCTGTTCTATCAGATTCAAATAGAATGATGTTTTTATAAGGATGCCATGTTGGACGTCTGTCATTTGCATCGCTAACAATAATTCGTTCCTGTCTATTGCCATTAATGTCCATGATATAAATTTGCCAATGACCATCTCTATTGGATTCAAAAACAATAATTTCTCCATCTTTGTTGTAACTCGCATAACGATTATCTGAATTAGTATGGGTAAGTTGCTCTTCTTTGTAGCCTTTATCTTGAGCAGAAATAGAAGTGCTAATAATTAAAGCTAAGGTAAAAAAGGATTGTATTATTAAAAGCTTCTTGTTGTGCATCTTTTTGAGGGTAAAAGTGTTTGAAATTATAATTTCTTAATCGCTTTTATTTTTGTCTTTATTTTCTTTTTTCATTTTGATATAACCAGTAACCAAGCGTACACCTAATCTTGCAAATAGGATAATGGCAATGACCATGACAATGTCAAATCCATTCATTAAATTTTTGTTTAAGTTACAAAATTACTGAATTTGTACAATTTAACTTTAGCTTTTAATACTTCTAAAATTTAAATTAAAACTGTTAATAACTATTTATTCACAAATCGCTAAAAATTTTGTATCTTTTTGATTGTTAATATATTAAATATAAATTAAATGAAAACCTTTTTATATTCAAACAGAAAAGCCCCAAGCCCCCTTTTTTTTAGCTGGTATAGTAAGTTGTTAATTATAGCGTTAGTTGCTCTGGGTTTAACGGCTTTTGTGCCCACAGATACACTTACTGGTAATTCAACATTAATGTCTGGAGTTGTTTTTGAGATTGAAACTACAAATCACTCACAACCTTCCCAAAAAACAGAATCTATGGAAGTAATGGTTGAAGGCAGAAATATCAGTATTCAAGTGTTACCAAATGGTCGTAACGGTCGTGGACGCATGATATTTAATGCTTCAAAAGGTAAAAAAGGAAATGTGTTTTTAACAGATGATGATAAGAAAGAATATTATGTTATAGATGATGCTTTTATAGATAAAATGGCAGGGAATGTTAATACATCCAAAGGCATGATGGAAAAAGCCATGGAAGGCCTTTCGCCTGAACAACGAAAAATGATTGAAGAAGCACAGAAAAAAAGCGGTAATAAAATGCCAGGATTTCCAAGTGCAATGAAGTTACCATCTAAACCTGAAATATTGAAAACAGATGAGAAGGCAAATAAAAATGGTTATTCATGTACTAAATATGAAGTGCATAGAGATGGCAAAAAAATAAGAGAACTCTGGATAACCAGTTGGAAAAACATTGATGGAGGCAATGAAGCGAAAAATGCTTTTGCAGCCATGAATACTTTTTTTGAAGACATGAAAGATATGTTTGGTGCTGGAGGCTTTCCTGGAGGAAGCAACCCATACAATGAAATGGTATTGGTGGATGGTTTTCCAGTAGTAGTAAATAACTTTAATGAGGTTGATGGCTCTTTAGAGGATGAGTCTATACTTAAAAGCACAAAAAGACGGACTTTGGATCCAGCAGATTTTGAACCACCTTCGGGTTATAAAAGAAGGAGTATGATGCCTAATTAATAGTGTTAAATAATCAATAGGTCACATTCGGTTTTACAAAACATTATGATAAATGTAATTGCTATGTAAAATCCGTTCATTCAATTGCTATCCAATATACAAAATTACAGATTTACAAAGTTTTTTTTGTTTTTGTATTCAATTTAACTCTTTAGAGATTATTTCTTGGATATTTTCAATGGTTTTTATAGTATTCTCAATCCTATCTTTTCCTCCACCAAAATTGTCTCTGTTTATTTTTATTATGTTTTTGGCATTTGATTCTTGTGTAAATAAAGTTATGTCTTTTGGAATAGCGTAGGTTTTAAATTTTGCATCATCAAAGTCATTTCGCAAAATAGGTATCCATTCTACTTTAAATGTTTCTTCAATATCTTTAATGGACTCCATAGTGTTTTTGGCTTCGTCATCATAATAAGTACCTAATAAAAATCGTAGTTGTTTGTTTTGTATTTGATCAATCCCTTTTGATTTTAATACTTCGTATGCATTTGTGAGAGGTTGAAATCGGTCAAATTGGATAATGTCTGCGAGCCAATATTTTAGGCTGTCTTTATCTTGATCTGACCATTTGCTTTCAAGAATTTTGTTGGAAGATTCTATTGCTTTTTGAAAATTTGATGCAATATTTTGAAGGGTTAATTTGTCTTTTATAAGATTAGCTTGTACTTGAGTTAATATTTCTGTCTCAAATACTTTGCTTTTACGAGCCTCATTCCAATTATTTATTTGCAAAGCTATGAGGATACCAATAACCACAAGAATAATTTCGCCAATAGCATATTTAAGATATTTACCTGTTTTATTCTGTTCCATGAGGTTGTATCGTATTTTTCTAAAAAATTTAATCATTTATTACAGCATTTTTAAGATATCTTTTGAAGCCACTAACAGATCAGAATAAAACTTTTTTAATGCTTCACTCTGAAAGTATCTTGATGTAATTAATGATTCTAGTGTTTTATCAGCCAAGAAATCTTTTTCGTTTAAAGGACTTATTGGTCTTGGATCATCTTTGTAGTAATTTTCTAAAATTTCCCATTCATTATTTCTTTGGAAAATAACAGGATAGTTTTCATTAATATAAACTTCATATTTACTCTGAATTTGTGTATTTGAAATATGCTCGCGTTCTTGAGCACTTTTAATTAATGCATAGTAATCAAGAATAGCTGTTTGTAATTCGGTTTTTAAAAACGGAATTTCATTAGACTGAGTCATGGTTTCCATTGCGTTGGTATTTGGTCTAAACTGATATTCTAATAAAAGTTTCGCTAAATATTTTGAGGTGTAATTATCTATTGGAATTAATGTTTTCATTTGCATCATTAATGAATCTGAATAATTAAAATTATCAATCATATTTTGATGCAATTGTGTTAATTGAGCATAGTCTTCATTTAAATTTTGTTTTAAAATAGTTAAGTGATCTGAAATAGATTTATTTATCTTTTTTTCTTCATTCCAATTATTTATTTGCAATGCAATGAGAATACCAATAACCACGAGAATGATTTCGCCTATGGCGTATTTAAAATACTTACCAGTTTTATTTTCACTCATAAGGTTGTATCGAATTTTTCTAAAGAATTTAATCATAAACTAATCAACTCAATAGATTATAAGTAATCAGCATTTTACCATCTTTTTGCCAACGTATCCAACCTTTGCCTACTTCTTTAAAATCATCACCTTGTAATTCCACATACATCCATTCGTTTTGAATTTTTACGGGACGCATAAAGCTGTAAGGTGTAGCAACTGTTCCTGCATAATCCAAAGGTTTTACATATACTTTGTAATTTGAAGGCTGCAGAAATTCAACACTATGGATACCTAAAAGGAATTCTGGCCAATATTGTAGTTTTCCTGCATACCTATCTACAAAAGCGGTTTGGTTGTTTGTTGTATTCACAACAACTTCAATAAAATCATGACTTATGGATTTTACTTTAAAATGTAACATGTCATAATCCAACTTTAAATGGTCTGGGACCAACCAAGGTGGAGCAGTGGCAATATCAAAACCACCATATTCACGTTGTTTAAAGGTAATGCTGTCTGTTGGCATGTGTTCTTGAACCGACTTTCCTTGAGTTAAGTTTCCATAGAAATACAAAACTTTGTTTTCATAGAAATTAGGTGTAAACATACCTAAACCCATTTCTGATTCTGATTGTATTTTAACCTCATAATTCATTAGCATAGCTAACGGCTCCAATTCCTCAGCTTCTGCTGCTGGAGCTGTGGTTTTTGGCGTTGTGGGTTGTTCTCTTTTTGGAGGATCGTTCTCCAATTTTTCGCGTTGACGTTTCTGATAATTAAAGTAGAAATAAAAAAAAGATGCAAAGATTATAAAAGCTAAAACAACATTAAGTTTAATAATTAAACGCCTCTTGGCATTATATGCAATAAACAAAGACAGACATAACCCAATAAACGCTCCAATAACACCATAACCAAATACAATGGCTCCAGCAGCGAGCATTTGCCCTTTTCCAGCTTCTGTAATGCCAGCATAAACCAATCCTAAAAAGAAAAAGGCAATAATGGCTAAAACATACATTAAAAAACTATAGGGTTTTGTGAGTTGATGTGCCATGATTAAAAGGTTAATATTTTGGTAACAGTTTCACCTTTTTTTACTTCAATAGTAAACGTTTCTGTTTTGCCTTTGTGTGCTCCCAAAGTCACAATTTTAACATTGTAGGTTCCAGGATTTAATAAAAACTTACGAGGATTACTGCTATCTGATGTATACGTTCTAGAAGCTGCGACATTTTTTTTGGTATTCACTTCATGGAAGTTTACTGTGGCATCAATAAGCTCACCACTAGATGTTTGTACACCAATCATGGCAGTGCCTGAATCAAAATTATGAGCTAATGGTGTTGTGGCACCAGCTTTAACTTCTACATCTTCAATTTCATGATTAATATTAACACCTTCAATTGCTAATGCCAAGAAAGTGACCTTGTACTTTCCAGCTGGAACTTCCATTGTTTTTGTGCTTCCATAAGTTCTCGTATTTGCTACTACTTTTCCTGTATGGATATCAAACATTTTTACTATACCATCCCAACCTTCATCATTGTTGGTAGTTGTTACCTCTAAAGTACCACCATCAAAACTGATGTTTTCATGTTTAATGTCACCTTCTTTCATTTCAACAGTAATGGAAGTCCCAGGAATATCTGTACCTTCTAATGGTGTAATGGAAATGTCGTATTTCCCTGGTGGCAAATATACCCAAGCGGAATCGCGATAGGTTCTGGAGCCATCAACGGCATCATTGGAGCCAGCTTTAGTGGCCTTAATCCAGGCATCTACTGGTTCACCATTTTTGGTGGCATAAATAGAAAAGTTACCATCTGGTTCGTCAACGGTTTGAGTAGTGGCTTCAATTAGCCCTTCGCTTAAACCACTCGCATCAGCGGCATCGTAATAGGTCCCGCCACCAGCATCAGCAGCACATTTTAACTGTTCGGTTTCACCTTCCTTTAAACCAAAACCAACAATGTGCAATTTAAAGTCGATGCCATCGGTTTTGGCTTTGGCGACTACATCGCAAATATTGCCATCGCAAGATTCTATACCATCGGTAATCAAGATAATGGTGGCTTTGGTGTTGTTTTCTTTTAAAGAATTAATGGCTTGTGAAGCCGAACGTGCTAAAGGTGTTTTACCTAAAGCATTCATTTTGCTTACAGCGTTTGTAACCTCCTTTTTAGAGTTGTTGTTTAAATTAACCAAAAACTCAATATCGTTACAATCGCCTTTTTTGCGATGACCATAAGCCATGAGGCCTATGTTTTGATTGTCGGGTAAATTGCCTACAGTTGTTGATAAAACATCGGAAGCAATTTCTTTTTTGGTTTTGCCTTGTAATTGTCCCCACATGGAGCCACTTGCGTCGTAGATAAATAAAATAGGAGATGGAGCGTCCTGTTGTGCGTAAGTTTGCAGAGTTAAACCTAACACACAACATAGTGTGATTAATAGCTTCATAATTGTTAGGTTTTAATATTATAAAGATACTAAAAAATGTTATTGATGAGTTGTAAATAATTAAAAAAGAGTAAGTTGTGACTTGCTCTTTTTTTAGTTTAAATTAATCTTTTATAACTCTAATCCCAACATGTTTGCTGTTAATCATGCTATCGTCATTGGCATCGTAAAAATCATAAGCACTGTAACCATAAACACCACTATCATAGTATTCGGCAATGTTTCCTCCTAAATCATACACTTCGGCATCACCAACTTTGGTAGGTTTCTTTTTACCTACTTTTTTGTACAAAATGGTATGGAGCTCTTTTAGTTTTTCTTCTAACATTGATACTTCGGCTTTTGTAATATCGTAGCCAGCCCAATAATTTAAGGTAAGTTCTTTAGCGCCTATTTTATGTGCTTGTTTATGCAAGCTTTTGGCTTCTTTTTCATTTGGTAATCTGTAGGTTTCACCAGTTTTCTCTGATAGCCATTTTACATAGTTTTTGGCATCTTGCATACTTACTTCTGCAGGATAATTGTCTATTCCTGCTTCGTAGGTAAAGCTTGGTTTAAAGGCTTTAAACTGGGCGTTGGTGACTTCAAAACGACCAATGGATGTCGAGTCTTTTTTTATGAGCAGTGTTTCCGGGATTAACACACCATTTTTCATTTCGCCAAAAAAACCACCTACTATTTTAGCTTTTTGGATTTTTAATAATTCGCCTAAAGGGCTGTCTTCTTTAAAAGCTTCATTTTTGGTTGATGGTTTGTTAAATAAATAGGTGTCAATCCATTGGATTTCTTCCTCCATTTTGCGTAATTGATGTGTAATTTTTCCTAATCCGTGTGGTTGACCAGGAAACCATAAAAATCTCACTGGAGTATTTCCAGATTGTTGCAAGCCTCTAAAATATTCCCAACCTTGGTCGCGTGGTACAGCTCTATCTTCACTACCATGAAATATAATGGTTGGGGTTTTTATTTTTTCAATTTCGAATAATGGTGATTTGATGATATAATTTTCGTTATAGAATTTACCATTAGTATCATCCCAAGGTGCTCCACCAAAATAGGTTTGGTCAAAACTCACACCAAATTGACACGTACCATAATCTGATGTCCAATTGACATCGCCAGCACCAGGAGCTGCTACTTTAAACATATCTGGATAACGAACCGTTAGCATAGTTGTGATAATAGCACCATTGGACCAACCCATGGTGCCCATTTGGTTTTTGTCAATTTTGCCTTCTTTATCGAGAACATCAATCGCTTTTATGATATCTTCCATTTCTGGCTCGTAGTAATTTCCTTTGATACTTTCTACAAACGATAATCCATGATTGGACGAACCATGGTAATTAGGTTTTAAAATAAACATCCCTTTTTGCGATAATAATTGAGGGTATGTGCTCCAACGGTCGCTAAACAAATCTAAATCTGCTCCAGCTGGACCACCATGAATGGACAACATTAAAGGGTAACGCTTACCTTCCTGATAGTTTTCTGGATAGACCAGAATACCTGTAACTTCCTCATCTTTATAACCTTTCCAGACCATCACTTCGGTTTTTGCCAAGGTTTTTTTGCTGAGGTTTTTATTGAGTTGTATGAGCTCTAATTCATTAGTTACTTTATTGTCGTTTAAATTGGCTACATAAAAGGTTGGTAGCTTAGAAGCTGTAGAGTAGGTGTAAATTACTTTTTTACCGTCATCTGAAATTGTGATGATCGACGTGTGGTCATTTTTCTCATCTAAGTCAATGTTCGATTTACTCCATGAGCTGCCATTTTTCTTATAATAGGCTAATCGTATATAAGCTTTATTTGCTAAGGTGACAATCGCATCATTGCCAACTACATCAAAGCCTCGTCCAATGCCTAAATCCCATTTTAAATCTACCTTTTTATAGGAATGACTTGCCAAAGTATAGTAATAGAGTTCACTAATACCAGCACCATTCCACTCTGGGTCTGAGGCAAAGGTAGAGGTAAAATAAAACCCTTTGTTATCATCAGTAAATTGAATGCTTCCCATAGGTTGACCTAGAGTATGTTTAATCTTAATGACTTCGCCTGTTTCTAGGTTTTTTAAATAATGAAAAGGGTCTTGTTGCGCATCTGCAGCATAACTCGTGCTACGTTGCATACTGTAAAACAACCATTTTCCATCTTTAGAGACTTCGTAGCCACTTAATGGTTTTTCATTATTGGTAAGGCGTTTTGTGCTTTTATCTTTAATGTTGTAAGCATACACATGGTTTGGTCGCCAATGTAAAGAGTCTTCTACAATTATGACGTCGTCCTTTTTTTCTTCAAGTTCTTGTTCGTAAAGTGTTTTTCCATCATGCGATTGAAACAGCAATGTGTTTTCGTTTTGCCAACTTAAATTAGAAATACCATTTTTAAATTCTTTCACCTCTTTGGCTTCACCACCATAAATACTTAAACTCCACAGTTTATTGCCTTTATCTCTTGAGGATAAAAAGTAAATATGTTCACCATCTTTACTAAACATAGGACTGTGATCACTATCGTCACCATTAGTAAGTTGGATGGTTCTAAACGTATCATCTTTTTTTAAATCTAATCGTGTTAAATAAATGTCTGAAACAAAGCGATCTTTATCTTTTACAGGTTTGCTTTTGGTCCAAACTACCATGTTATTGTTTGGCGAAAAAGACACTGAACCCATTGATTCGCGATTAATGATGTCTTCTGGAGTCCATTTTGTTGGGTCTTCTTTTTTGTCTTGTGCATTAGCTGTAAAACAAATTAAACAAAGTATTAAGGTGATGGTGGATTTTAAGAGTTTCATAGTTATTGGTGTAAAGTGATTAGTACTTCTCTTTAGTTTTTATGTTTTTCAAACCAAGCTAAAACACTAGCTATTTTAGCAATTAAATTACTTGGTCTGTTAGCAATGCCATGTGATGCTCCAGGGATACGAACCATGGCTGTTTCGACATTTTCAAGTTTTAATGCTGCATAGAATTGTTCGGATTCTGCTATTGGTGTTCTAAAATCTTCCTCGCCTGTTAGGAGCATTGTTGGAGTTGTGATATTTGCTACGTAAGAAAGTGGAGAGCGTTTTAAATAAGATTCTGGATCTTCCCAAGGTTTCTTTCCAAACCAATACTTGTAAAAAAATGGTGTGCCATCGGCATACAAAACAAAACTGTACCAATTAATCACTGGTTTTGCCACTACTGCTGCTGCAAAGCGATCGGTTTTTCCAACAATCCAAGCCGTTAAAACACCACCACCACTGCCTCCAGTGACAAAAAGATTTTTTTCATCTACATATCCTTTTTCAATTACTGCATCAACACCAGACATTAAATCGTCATAATCATGGTTTGGATAGTCATGGTGAATGAGATTGCCAAATTCTTGACCATAGCTAGTACTTCCTCTAGGATTAGAATATAATACGACATAACCAGCTGCTGCAAATGCTTGTATTTCTGCAGAATAAACGGAACCATAACTAGAAAATGGACCACCATGTATTTCTAATATAAAAGGATATTTTTTATTTGGGTCGAAGTTTGGAGGTGTAACAATCCAACCTTGAATATCTCTTTGGTCGTAGGATGATTTCCACCAAATTTCTTCAACGTTTCCTAGGTTTTTGAAAGAAAACAAATCATCGTTAACAGCGGTTAATCGTTTTGTTGTTTTACCATCAAATGTGGCGAGGTCTGCAGGATGCTTTGTACCACCTAAAGTATAAGCGAATTTGCCATTGTTTGAAACAGAATAATCTGCAGCGTTATAAGGACGACCTAACGATAAGCCACCTAAACCTTCAACAAGGGTTGTAACTTTTCCGTTTAATGTAATTTGTCCAATTTTGGTGTCACCTTTGTCGTCATATTGAAAATAGATGCCATTGCCATTAGCATCCCAATTAATATTGCCTATATCTCTATCAAAATTCTTTGATATTATCTTTGAGTTACTACCATCGCTATTCATTACATATAGTTTTGTAACTTGATAACCTTGATAAGTATCATCAAAACCTGTATATGCAATTTTAGAACCGTCTGGAGATAAAGCTGGATCTTGGTCAGGACCATATCTTTTGGTGAGTGCTTTTATTTGTCCTGTAGCAACGTTTATTTGGTGTATTTCACTATCATTAGGTTCTAGTTCTTCGTCTTTATGAAAATTGGCACTGAAGTATAAACTCTTGTCATCTTTTGCCCAAATTGGTGTGCCATGGTCAAAATCTGTAAAAGTCAATTGTCGCGGTGAACCACCATCTATTGACAAGATAAATAGTTGCATATTACCAGGCTTAAGATATCCTTGACCATCGCCTCTATAATTTAAATCGTCAATATACGTTGGAGGTGTGTTCCATTTGGCACCTTCTGGTTTTGAAGGCATTTTAATGATAGATGATTTACTTTTTGGAACAAACATATTGAATGCTATGTATTGGTCGTTGTTTGACCAAGCGATTTGACTTGGTGATTGTGGTAAATTGGTCAATGGCATAATTTCTTTAGTATCTACCCACATCATATAAAGTTTCATTTTGTCATCTTCTTTATTGGATTTGAACAAAATTTTCTTACCATCATGTGACCATATTGGATTAAAATCGTTTTGATTTCCTGTCGTTAAAGGCCTCATGTTAGTGCCATCAAAATTGGTAATCCAGATGTTGGACAGATTTCTGTCGGTCATAACATCCTTGAAATTTCTAACATAAACAATTTTAGTTCCATCTGGAGATATTTGTGGATCGGAAATATATTCCATACTAAAAATGTCAATGAGTTCTAAATTGCTTTGAATTTGGGCAAAGGAAAGTACTGTTCCCATAAAAAAGAACAACAAGCTTCTTAAATACGTTTTCATATTAAAAGGGTTTATGGTTGGTCGTAAGTCAAGTAAGCAAACACTAGGAGCAGGATGCTTTTACCTTTTGTAAATATAGTGATTTTATAAAGTAAAATGCATTGTTGAACATTACTATTTTATGAACCTATTTGAGTCGAAAAATACTTGGTTTTCAAGCTTTAAAGGTGCAATATGAGGAGTTTTATTGTGAAACTGCCAAGTAACTTCCCATAATTATAAGTAGCAATAACAAACCAATAGCTAAAAACCGCAATGCTTTATTAACATTGGAGAATTTATAAGCTGCTATTTTTGAGATGATAAAAATTTGCTGACCTAATTGGTCAAATAATTGGTCTTCATCTGAACTAATTTTATGAAACGTTTTTGCAAATTCTTTAACTGTGCCGAATTTGGAAATTACATCACCAAAAAAGAATATATTCTTTTCATATTTAGCTTCAATTCTTGGCATAAAACAACGAACACTAAAATAGATTGATGTTGCTGTGCATAAAAACCAAATAGCTAATAAAACATAAAGAAATGGTGTGTTGCTAGCTTCAGATAAAACCATCTCAAGATAGCTGTAAGAGAAGTTGAGTAAGATGCCGTAAAAGGATAAAATTAAACCAGCTTTGATTTCTGAAGCTTTAATAAGTCCTGAGACATAGTTTATGCTTCCCCAATAATGGTCTACTAAATCGTCTGTATGTTTGTTTTTTTTAACACTAGGTTTTGCTGTCTTTTTTTCTTCCATGTTGGTTGATTTATTTTTTAAAAGTAATTTATTCAATCACTTCATAAACTGTAATTGCCTCAGCTTTATTCTTTAATTGAATATCTCCTATTTTCTGACATTTAAAAGCTTCTTTGACTTCATTATAACAAACTTCTGAAATGATAATTTGGTTTTCCTTAGCTGCATCTTGAAAACGAGCTGCAGTGTTAACAGTATCACCAATAACTGTATAATCCAATCGTTTTAAACTAGCCGAACCAATATTGCCTGAAATCATTTCGCCACTTTTAATTCCAATAGATACTTTAGGCATAAAACCTTTTAAATTTTCTGATTCTGGGAGATTACTTATTTTGTTTCGCACTGCTAAGGCTGCATCAATAGCTCTGTCTAAGTGATATTCTCCTTTAAAAACAGCCATGATGGCATCACCTATAAACTTATCGATAAAGCCTTGGTGTTCCATAATTTCTTTTACCATTTCGTCAAAATAGGTGTTAATCATGGTAACTACTGTATCAGCTGGAGCTGTTTCGCTTATTTTTGTAAAACCACATAAATCAATAAACATGACAGTAGCTTCAATGGTTTCATTGGCCATAATGGTAGATTCGTACTCACGACTTCCCATGAAATTCAAAACGTTTTCATCAACATACATTTTTAAAATGTTATTTTCTTTAATGGCTTGAAGCGTTTCTTTTATTTGATTGGTATGCTTTAGGGTTTTTTCGACAGTAATATCTAAATCTTCAAAATTGATTGGTTTGGTAATAAAATCAAAAGCACCTCTGTTCATTGCAGTTCTGATATTTTCCATGTCACCATAAGCAGATACAATCACTGATTTAAGTAAAGGTTTTTGCTCACTCAGTTTGCTTAATAAGGTTAACCCATCCATTTCTGGCATATTAATGTCGCTCAGTACTATATCTAAATTGGGTTCTGCCGAAATTTTTTCAAGTGCATCCACACCATTTACAGCAAAAAGGAATTCGTATTCTTTTTGACGTATTTTTTTACGGAATTTCTGCTTGATTAAAACCTCTAAATCTGTTTCGTCGTCAACTACTAATATTTTTGCCATTATATAATTTGTATTAATTTTTCTTTTAATAATTTAAAATCTACAGGCTTGGTTAAAAAATCGTCTGCACCCAATTTTTTAGCTGTATTGTAATTATCTTCATCACCATAAGCAGTTACCATCATGACCACAGGTGGAGGGGTGACAAAGTCCTTTTTTATTTTTTCCAAAAGTTGCAGTCCACTCATTCCTGGCATATTGATATCTGATAGAATCAAGACAGCTTCTTGCTGCATGTTATTCAAAGTTTGTAAAGCTTCTTCTCCTGAAAACGCAAATACAAACTCTAACTCTCCTTTTCGTATTTCTTTTCTAAAACGTTGCAGAAAGAGTGTTTTTACATCGTGTTCGTCATCTACTACTAATATTTTCATAATACTTAAATTGGTAGTTTAATTATAAATTCAGTTCCCATCCCTTGTTTGGTATTTACTTTTAATTCTCCTCCATGACCTTTGGTAACAATATCGTAGCTCATACTAAGTCCTAAACCAGTCCCTTGACCTGTGGGCTTGGTAGTAAAAAAGGGTTGATAAATCTTTTCTATGACATGCTTAGGAATACCATTGCCATTATCTTTTACAGAGATGTTCACCTTATTACTATCTTTTTTAGTAGTAATTGATACTGTTGGTTCAAAATCTTCAATATTATTTTGGTTCTTTTTTTCTGAAACTGCGTAAAATGCATTAGTTAATAAATTCAACACCACGCGACCAATATCTTGAGGAATGACATTGACTTTTTCTAAAGTATCGTCAAAATCGGTTATAAGAGTCGCATTAAAACTTTTGTCCTTAGCGCGTAAACCATGATAAGCCAAACGCAAGTATTCATCAGCTAAGGCATTGATGTCTGTCGGTTCTTTTTGGCTGCCACTGGCACGACTGTGTTGTAGCATACCTTTTACAATACCATCGGCACGCTTACCATGATGGTTTATTTTTTCTAGATTCTGAACCACATCATCCATAATGGCCTTGACTTCCTCCATATCGCCATTTTCAATCTCTTCAAGCATTTCGTCTAAGAGCTCTTTACTCACTTCTGAGAAATTATTGACAAAGTTCAACGGATTCTGGATTTCATGGGCAATACCAGCCGTTAATTCACCTAAGCTTGCCATTTTTTCAGATTGGATTAATTGAGATTGTGTGGCTTTTAATTCAGATAAAGCAACTTCCAGACGTTCTTTTTCTTTTTTAATTAAATCTGATTGTGCTTCGGCTTTTTTGAGGTCGAGGAAACGTGTATAGGTCTGCTCGAAGACTTTGGCGAAGCGTTTAAAAATATCATGAGATTCCGGAACAGGTTCTTTAGTAATAAACAACAGGTATCCATATTTAAAATATACCACATGGTCTATTTGATAGTTTGGAAAGCCATTATTGGTTTTCTTTAAGTTTTTTAACACCTCACCAATCACAGGAAGTGTGCTCATAAATTCGTAATGTGCTACACATGCTTCACCAGAAAATTCTTGAACAAAAAGTGTTTCACCTCTTTGACCTCTGTCGTAATATTCTTTAAATATTCCTTTATGCGGCACTGTGTATGTAGGAAGCACACCAGCTTCGTTGCCAAACCACTCAGTAGATTCTTTGTCACCATAAATATTAAAGGCACAACCCCAAGTATTGATGCCTAAAGCTCTTACTTGCTCATCTAACAAAAAGGATGCTTCTTGCAGTTCATCACTATGTTGCATGGCCATGGTTCGTGCCCTGACACGCTCTAACGCCAATTCAATTTCTGATTTTCGTGCTTGCGCTTCGGCTTTTTTAAGGTCGAGGAAACGAATGTAAGATTGCTCGAATACTTTGCCGAACCTAACAAGAATCTCATTTTCTTGTTTAGAGAATGGTTTATCTGAATACCTGTTGAGTTGAATGCCAGAGTGTCCCATAAACGTATTAGACACATTATATACATTACTTTCTAATGCTAATTTTTGTCTTTCTTCAGGAATAGTCCTAAAATCTGTATGTTCAAAAATATAATTGAAGAACCTGTTTTTTTCTTTAAATGAATAGGTTTTAGAAAAGGTCTCCCGTTTTTTCTTAAATCCATTAAAGAATTCCTTAATAATTAACATAGTATTATTAGGTAAACGGAAGGGCTTAATAAACTGATCAGTATTACTGGCAAACCAACATAGCAATTCTTTGGGTTTCTTTGAAGCAGTTATTATGGTACAAGCATGAATTTCAATATCTAGTTCAACTAACCTTTCATATACACCTTCTATCACCCTTTGTAGCTCATTACTATGTTGCATAGCCATACTTTGGCTTCTTACTTTTTCCAAGGCCAATTCAATTTGGGTTTCACGTGCTTGCGCTTCTGAATTTTGAAGGTCTTCAAATCGTTTGTATGCTAAATCGAACACAGAAGCAAAGCGAACTAAAATATCAATAGACGCTTTTGGAGGGTTGGGTACTTTTCCTGCAAGACTAAACCCAATTTCGCCATGGGTTGTCCGCGCAATGATAAACGTAAGACCTCCAATGTGCTCAATATCTTCTTTAGTTGGTGCATTTGGGTCAGCTAGCTGGTAGTGACCATGCGTATTCATGTTTTCAATATAATCCCAAGCATCTTCGGCATCTAATGCTAAAACAAACGTTGGCTTTTTACTTTTCTCCCACTTTGCCAAGGTTGGAATGTTGTCATGAACAAATTTCGGAACAGTAATGACCATACCAAGTCGACCACCATCTTCAGCAGTCATAGACATTTCGTAATTGTCTTTAGCCCATTTCATGTGCCAAAAATAATCGGCCTCATGGCCTAGTGAGAGGAACTCATTACGCATGGTCACAACAATGTCAAACAAATCTGATGATTCTTGCATTTCGGTTACTCTCGAACGAATACGTTCTAATGAGAGTTCAACTTGTGTTTCCCTTGCTTGTTTTTCGGCTTTTTGTAGGTCGAGGAAACGTGTATAGGTATGCTCGAAGACTTTGGCAAAACGAATTAAAATGGATTGGACTTCGTTAGTTAACACTTCTCCAGTGACGATTAATAAATGGCCATGTTTAAAATTGGCACTGCTCAACACCAAGCATTCTGGTAAATGGTTTAATGATTTTTTTTCCAAGGTGCATATTGGGCGATTATTTTATGGTGTTCAACATTTGCTTTACCTTTGAGTACTGTACTGTGAAATGGTTCTTTTTTTTGCCAATTTTGGTATCTTTTCTTTAGATGCTTATCTGCACGGAAAGGCAGTGTCCAAAAGTGCTTAAAGGAATCGTCATTGGCATCTGTCATCCAGACATTCCATTGTTTTTTGGTGTCATCATTAATAAGGTAGCCACAAGAAAACGGCGTAACACCCAATTTATAAAACTCTTTATAAAGGGTCTCTGCTGCTTCGGATAATTCCTCACTTTTTTTCATTGCCATGGATCGGTTTCGCACTTTTTCCAAGGCCAATTCAATTTGGGTTTCTCTGGCTTGTTTTTCCGACTTTTGAAGATCGAGAAAACGTTGGTGTGCTAAATCAAAAGCACCAGCAAATTTTACTAAAATATCTATATCTTCTTTTGGTGGGTTTTTAACTATTCCTGGTAAACTGTACCCAATTTCACCATGAGTGGTTCTTGCCATGATAAAAGTCAGTCCACCAATGTGCCTAATGTCGTCATGTGTTGGTGCTTGAGGGTCGATGTTTTTAAAATCGCCTAAAGCCACCATTTTATCTACATAATCAATGGCTTCATCTACATTCATTGTGTAAACAACGGTTGGTTTCTTGCTTTTTTCCCATTTTGCTAATTGAGGAATTTCACCATGTATGTGCCTTGGTAACTCCATTACAAAACCAATTTTACTGCCATCACCAGAAGTCATCGCTTTTTCATAAGTTTCTGGTAGCCACATCATGTGCCAGAAATAGTGCGCTTCGTGACCAAGTTTGATAAACTCATTACGCATGGTCACAACGATGTCAAGCAAATCTGTAGACTGTTTCATGGCGACTGCTTGTGTACGAATGCGCTCTAAAGCTGTTTCTACTTCAAGTTCACGGTTTTTTTGTTCGAGTTCAAGAGTTCGCTTTTTTACTGCTTTTTGGAGTTTTATGTTTTCGGCTTTGATGGCATCAACTGCGAAAGCCTCACCTTTTTGTGTTTTGGAATCTGGGAAAGAACCATGTTGATGCAAAACTTTCCATTGGGAACCTTGTTTTTGTATGAGTGATGATAGCCTGATATGAGCATAGAAAGTCCATTTTTTTTCAGTTTTTATAAATAAATCACCTAGTTCATGAGTCATTATATAAGGATCGTAAGGAATTATTTGTACGTGCTTATTTTGGACTTTTGCATTCCCGACCATCTGATCCAGTACCTTATTAGTATAGTCTAAAATTTCAGATTTGCTATTCCATATCTCCTCCTCATTTGTTCCGATGTTTTTGTAATCTTCAGTTAAGAAAGACTGCCATTTATTGATATTGCCTTCAAAATAGGTGTCCCAATACGTTTGCAAAAATTGGGTTATTTCAGTTTCTATTTTTTTTGTCAGCTTCATTCTTTGTTGTTGGTTGGTAATGAAATGATAAATTCTGTGCCTTCGTTTTCTTTGGTGGTAACATCAATGGTTCCACCATGCGCTTTGATGATATCGTAACTCAATGATAAACCCAATCCAGTGCCTTGACCTGTAGGTTTGGTGGTAAAAAAGGGTTGAAATATTTTATCTAAGACCTTTTGAGGAATGCCATTTCCGTTGTCTTTAACCGAAATGGAAATGTTGTCCTTTTGTTTCTTTGTTTTTACTGAAACGATTGGTTCATAACCATTGATGTGTAATTTCTTTTTCTCGTTACAAGCATAAAAAGCGTTAGTGATAAGATTTAAAACAACACGACCTATATCTTGAGGCACTATATTTATGGTTTTAATGCTATCGTCAAAATGTGTGTCAAGTGCAGCGTTAAACGATTTGTCTTTGGCGCGCAAACCATGATAGGCGAGACGTAAATATTCATCGACCAAAATATTAATATTGGTATTTTCTTTTGCTCCAGAACTACTTCGACTATGTTGAAGCATGCCTTTTACAATACCATCAGCACGTTTACCATGATGTGCTATTTTTTCGAGATTTTGAATAACGTCTTGTGCAATGGCTTGGACTTCTTCCATATCGCCATTTTGGAGTTCTTCCAACATTTCCTCTAAGAGTTCTTTACTCACTTCGGAAAAATTATTGACGAAGTTGAGCGGATTTTGAATTTCATGGGCAATTCCCGCAGTGAGCTCACCTAAACTTGCCATTTTCTCCGATTGGATTAATTGTTTTTGTGCCGCTTTTAATTCCTGTAGAGATTTTTGTAATGCATCGTTAGAGTCTTCAATCGCTTTTCGTTTTTGCTCAAGTTCTTCAATGGTTTCTTCTAGCAGAATAGCAGTGGTTCGTTTTACTTTTTCGGTACGTTCTAGTTTAAACTCAGAAATTAATAAATCTTTATCTGCTTTTTTAAGCCCAGAAATTATTGAGGTTTTATCTTCTTCATTTAATTGTGAAGATTGATTGATAAGATCTGCTATGTTTTGTAGGTGTTGATTCATTATTTTTCTTTTAAAGCCACCACACAGCAGGCATTGTTGTGAAATTCATTGTCGCCAATTTTTGATTTTCCATATTCTCCATAGGTGAAAAAACCGACCATTGGAGCTTTCCAGACGTTTTGTACTTGTTCTATTTCTTCGCTCATTAATGCTCCAAAGGATAAGTGCCTACTTACACATGAAAACATAATCAAGGCATCTGCTTGCTGCTGTTCATTATCCTTGATACTTGCACATTCTGAAACAACAGTCTCAATAGCATCAAAATCTGGTGGTAATGAAAATTTAATTTTAGATCCTTGATGCACACTTCCTGTACAAATAAGTGAACGTTCTTTACTATTGGCAAATCTTGTGGCCCTAATTACGGTATCGCCATTATCTCTTTCTAACTGTAATGGATAATACCATGAGTTTAAAAAAGGAACAATTTCTTTACTATCGTCTATTTTTACATCCACACCAAGATATTTCATGAGCATATCCAAAGCTGGTTTATTATCGATGGTGTAAACGATATTACCTTCACTTTTAGTGACCGTTTTTGTAGTGCCAATGGCATTCCAACCACAAGTAGCAATGCCTCTAACATCTATTTTATCTTCATCAATGATGAGTGCTATAAGTGCGTTGTCTTTACTTTTATTGTTAGTAAAAACAACTGGTTTTTCGGCTATCAAATCATCCCCAGCCATACCTCCAAATATGGTGGCTTCTTTCCCACAACCTTCCATGATGCCATCTACAATATGTTCACCATCTATAAAAATGCCACCTGTTGCTATGATTAAGGCAGGATTTGTAAAAGTATTTTTAGCTTTTGTGCCGAGGTTTTTAGCAGTTTCTAAGCTGGTTCCTGTGGTTGTTTCAAGAAATTCCAATTTAAAATAGGCTGGATTTATATCGAGCAACATGATGACCATACTACCTTCTTCAATATTGCCGTCAATAAATTCGCCAGCAGTTGTTGCGCCAAAAATGCTTATGTTATGTTGGTCTAATAAATTGCAGACTTTTTCCCAGTCTTGTTTTATGGAAGAAAAAACAATGGCCAAGGTTGACTGGAAACCGTTAGAAGTTGCTTTATCAATTTCTTTGATAATCCCTTTGGTTGAATTGGCTTTTATGGTTTTTGCTTGCATATTATTTTTCCTTTAAAACTACCACACAGCAAGTGTTGTTATGAAATTCATGCTTTCCGGTTTTAGATTTCCCGAATTCACCATAAGAGAAAAACCCTACCATTGGCGCATTCCATACATCTTTGACTTGATTGATTTCTTCTTCCATCAAGATACCGAAAGACAAGTGCCTACTGATACATGAAAACATGATAAGAGCATCTGCTTTTTGTTGCAATTCATTTTTTAGCTCATTGCATTCTTCAATTACAGTTTCTATAGCATCAAAATCTGGTGGCAATGAAAACTTAATTTTTGATCCTTGAGGTACATTACCAGCGCAAATTAGAGAACGGTCTTCACGATTAGCTAGCATAGCAGTTCGCATTACTGGAGCCACATTGTCCCGTTCCATTTGCAATGGATAATAAGCACCTATTTGTGTGACAATTTCTTTATCTGTATCAAAATCATAATCTACACCAAGGTATTTGATAATCATATCAAGTGCAGGTTTATCATCAATAGTGTAAACTATATTTCCCTTACTTTTTGTGACTGTTTTTGTGGTTCCAATGGGTTTCCATCCACAGGTTGCAATCCCATTGATTTCAATTTTGTCTTGGTCAATAATAAGCGCTAAAAGTCCTTTGTCGCTACTTTTATCTTTTGTAAAAACCATTGGACCACTAAGGGAAAGGTCATCGCCTGCCATTCCTCCAAAAATGGTTACATCATCACCAAAGCCTTCTGTGATACCTTCTATGATATTTTCACCTTCCTCAGTCAACCATCCTGAAACGATTAGGAATGCAGGGTTTTTAAACGTATTTTTTCCCTCGATGCCAATTAGTTTAGCATTTTCTAGTGTGGATAGTTGTCCTGTTTCTAAAAACATTGATTTAAAATAGTCTGTATTCATATCGAGTAACATAAGAACAATGCTGCCTTCTTCAATATCACCATCAATAAACTCTCCTGATGTTGTGGCTCCAAAAACGGCAATTTCTTTTTTACTTAACATATCACTTATAGCTTTCCAATCTTGTTTAATAGAAAGGAAAACAATAGCTAATGTTGGTTTAAAACCATTAGAGGTTGCTTTATCAATTTCTATAGATATAGCTTCAGTTGAATTGGCTTTTATTGTTTTTGAAATCATTTATTTGATAAAATTATGAATCACTTTCTGTAGCACCAACCATAACAGTTACACCACCTGTGGCGAAATTTGACAAATCGTTAGCGGTTGCTTGCCCTTCAGGAGAACTCATGGTTTCCTGCATTTGCTCCATACTTGTAAAGTACAATTCTGCCATGCGGTAATAATCACCTTTTTGTCCATCTGGAGTACCGAAAATTTTAGTGAGTTCCAGTCTTGCAACACCTTCCATGGTTTCAACAATCGGTAAGTGTTTTTCTTTGTAGTAGGTTTCAAAAGCATCGGCATCTGTTGGATGTCCATATAGTACTATTATTTTTGGCATATTATTTAGTTTTAAATTATTTTTCTTTAAGTGCGACGCAGCAGGTTGTAAGGTTGTGCATTTCGAGGTTGCCACCAGTGGCTCTTCCTAATTCTGCATTACTGAACATGCCAGCCATTGGGACATTCCATACATTTTTGATGCCTTCAATCTCTTCAGACATCATTGGTCCAAGCGAAAGGATTCTTCCTGCACAACTAAACACAATCAAGGCATCAGCTTCAGGCATTTCTGTGTCTTTTAGGTGCTGGACGCCTTTAACAACTTTTTCCATCACATCCCAATCTGGTGGTAATGAAAAACGAACTTTAGAGCCTTGAGGTACTGTGCCACTTGTGTAAAACGAACGATCTGTCCAGTCAACAACAAGTCCTGGACGCATTAAGGGATCACCTTTTGAACGCTGCAATTGCAATGGAAAGTTTGCTGCAAGTTCTACTAATAAATCTTTATTATTTGGAGTTATGTTTTCAAGTCCACCATATTTTACTGTAATGTCTAATGCTGGAACATTATCAATAGTATAAACATGATTTCCTTCACTTTTAGTTACTATTTTTTCGGTTCCAACAGCTTTCCATCCACAAGTAGCGATGCCTTTTACTTTTACTTTGCTTTCGTCCAAAACAATGCAGACCATAGCATTGTTGCTTTCTTTATTATTTGTAAACACAAACGTTTCGGTAAATGCATAATCGTCTCCAGCGCCACCACCAAAGGCGTTAATTTCTGAGCCATTGACATCTTCTAGACCACGGAGCACTTCTTCGCCATCGGTTGATGCACCACTAATACCAATTAAAAAGGCAGGTTTTTTAAACTTGCTATTTGCCTTATTGGCAATTTTAGTAGAAACGTCTCTGTATTTTTTATTGGTATATTCTTCAAAATAAATCTCGAAATAGTCTGGGTTTAAATCCATTAATAGAACAGTTATTGATTTGGTGTCTGGATTTTCATCAATAAACTCACCATTAGTAGTACAGCCAAATACTGCAATGTTTTTTTCATCCAATAATTTAGCAATAGCTTTTCTGTCTTGTGATATAGACATAAACACTATTGCTAAGGTTGGTTTAAAAGCATCTTCCATTGAATCTGATAATGCTTTTTTTATTTCAGCAGTTGAATGTCCTTTTATTGATTTTGATTTCATGGATTAATTGTTAGTTGTTGGTTTTTTTAAAGTTAGAAAATCTTTATTAAAACTTAATGTTAATCTTTAATGATAATTGCTGGTAGGTTTAACGTTTTAAATTGGTTGTTATATGCTGTCATTTCTGTATTAATAATAGCATCACGTTCATTTTTAAAGGTATTCCATTGGTTTATTAAATCTTGAAGTCTTTCTTTTGAACCTTGAGTTAGTTTAGGCTCGTCAACATCAATAAACCCTTTTAAATGCATGAGTTGAGAATTCAATTTGTTGTTAAAATTAATGACATCCTGAAAGGTTTTTTGTTTGGGCTGAATTAAGTTTTCTTCCCAAGTAGTAATTCGTTCTATTATGGTTTTGCCTTTTTCGAGTAAATCTTTTGCAGCCTTATTATCTTTTAACAGTTTTGCATAACCTTCCAATTGCGTTTTTGCTGAACGCATATTGTTAACGGACTCATGAATATCTCTAATGGTATTTTCTATTTGCATTAAAGCATCTTGTTGCTCCTTAAAATCTGAAGGTGACGATTTTATATTCGGATTTGGTAAAATAGTCACTTCAGTTTCGGATGCACCTTCATTTTCAAGCGATAAACGCAAGGTGTAATTCCCAGGAGCTACGTTTGAGCCTGAATGGTCACCATGCACAAAAACACCATCAACACCTGGAAGTGATTCTCGTTGAAAATCCCAAGTAAAACGATTGTAGCCTTTTTTAGCTGGTAATACTTGTGGTGAAGATGGTCCTCCAGGCCAAGACTTGAAATCTTTGTCTTTTTTGCTTGAATAGGTTCTAATAATTTTATTACCTTCTAAAACTTCAAGTTTTAATTCAAGGCTATCTATGTCTTTTTCTAAGTAATAGTCAAATGTCACACCGCTTTTTGGGTTTTGCCCTAAGCCTGGAATAAAGCCATTGGCACTTCCTCCAAACAAACGATAAGTATCTTTTGGTTTGAATATTTGAACCGTTTTCTTGTCTGATTTAATGTTTTGAATAGCTCCTAAGTCATCCAAAATCCAGAAGGAACGACCAGCAGTTGCTGCTACCAAATCGTTATCTTGAATCACTAAATCATTTATAGCTACAATTGGTAAATTCAACTGAAATTGTTGCCAATTGGCTCCATCATCTAATGAAATATATAATCCAGTTTCAGTCCCAGCATACAAAAGGCCTTTTTGTTTTTTATCTTCTCTTACCACACGAACAAAACCATGAGGATCATTAAAACCGTTTACAATTTTTGTCCATGACTGTCCATAGTTATTGGTTTTAAACACATAAGGCTTTAGGTCCATTGTTTTATATCTCATTACTACTATATATGCAGTAGCAGGATCGTGTGGAGACACTTCAATACTATTTATGATACCATCTGAAATACCTTTTGGTGTAATGTTGGTCCAGTTTTGTCCTCCATTTTTTGTAATGTGCAATAAGCCATCATCACTTCCTGCGTACAATACACCTTGCTCATGAGGAGATTCCACTAAAGACATTAGTGTATTGTAATTTTCACCTCCAGCGGCTTCGTTAGTGTAAGGCCTTCCACCTGGACCTTGTTTGTCTTTTTCGTTTTTAGTTAAATCTGGGCTTACTACGTCCCAACTATTGCCACCATCTTGGGTTTTAAATACTACATTTCCTGCATGATAAATAGTACTTCTATCGTGTGGTGAGCTAATAATTGGCGCATTCCAGTTATAACGATATTTAAAATCTTTGGGTTGAATGCTTAAACCTAGTTCAGGATATTCTTTAATTGGTTTTGAGGTATTTGCTGAAGTCACAAAACGTTCAATAATCCCTTGATAGCAACCACCATAAACATGCTCAGGATTATCTGGATCGAATGCTAAGAAAGCACTTTCACATCCAGCAACCGAATGCCAATCTTTCCAATCAATGCCAAAACCATTGGTTCTACTTTTAATGGAAATGGCAGAATTATCTTGTTGACCACCATAAACATTATAAGGTACTAAGTTATCAGTGATTACACGATAAAATTGAGCTGTTGGCTGATTTTCTTGTGTGCTCCAACTTTTCCCTCCATTAAAAGATATGTTTGCACCACCATCATTAGAGTTAATTAAATTGGTGTTATCTAGTGGATTAATCCACAAATGATGATTGTCTCCATGAGGTACAGAAATATTACTAAAACTCTTTCCGCCATCAATAGATTTTAAGACTGGAGCGTTTAAAACATAAACGATATTCTCATCTTGTGTATCTGCAAAAATTTCCATGTAATACCACGAGCGTGTTATAGTAACTCGATCAGAGTTGACTTGTTTCCAAGTTTTTCCAGCATCATCAGAACGATACACACCTGCTTTTTGACCTTCAGCTTCAATAACGGCAAAAACTCTATCAGGATTGGCACGTGATACTGAAATGCCTGCTTTTCCAAAATCTTCTGGTAAGCCTACTTTCATTTGGTTCCAAGTAGTTCCTCCATCTGTAGATTTATAAAGACCTGAATCTTTTCCACCTGATTCCATCGTCCAAGGGTAGCGACGATGTTGCCACATAGACGCATATAAAATTCTTGGGTTTATCATATCCATAGATAGGGAAGACGCTCCAGTATTTTCATTGATATAAAGCACACGTTCCCAGTTTTTTCCACCATCAGTACTTCGATACACGCCTCTCTCTGTTGAAGGACCATATTGAGCACCTTGAGCTGTGACATAAATAAGATCTGGATTTGTAGGATGGATGATGACATCTGAGATATGCCTTGAATTATCCAAGCCAATATGTGTCCAAGTTTTTCCTGCATCGGTAGATTTGTAAACACCATCTCCCATTGAAGTCATGACACCTCTAGCAGCATGTTCACCCATTCCAGCAATAACAACATTTGGGTCACTTTCAGATACAGCAATGGCTCCAACAGTACCAGTTTTTAAAAATCCATCGGAAACGTTTAACCATGTGTTTCCAGCATCAACAGTTTTCCAGATGCCTCCTCCTGTGCTTCCCATGTAATAGACATTGGGCTGACCTACAACTCCTGTTGAGGTAACGCTACGTCCACCACGAAAAGGACCAATGTTTCGCCATTTGAGGTTGCGGAAATTTTTGTCTAATGTTTCAGTAGAAGTTTTACTGTTTTGATTTCGGTTTTGAGATTGCGTTGTCATTGGCCAAATGAATAGCACAATGACTAAGAATTTTAATAGCTTCATTACTTATTGGTTGGTTGATTACATGTTTGATGGGCTAAACCTGGAGCATGGTGGTTTTGCCTTTCGTAAATATAAGGAATTTTCATCTGTTAACTGTAAATGTTTTTTTATGTCAGATGTAATGCCTTAAAATATTTTATTGAAATATTAACTGAAGTTGTTAAATAGGCATTTCCTAATTAAAACTTACGATTCTACATTTCAACTTGCAGGCCAACTAAGAATTAAAAAAGCTTAAAAATTTATTTAGTGGCTTTTGATAGGTTGTTAAATTCTAAAATTTCTTGATTAGCCAGTAAATCATCAAAAGTTTCTCGTTTTCTGATTAAATGAGCTTTGTCATTATACCATAGTACTTCTGCTGGACGATAACGTGAATTATAGTTGCTAGCCATAGTAAAACAATAAGCTCCAGCATTTTTAAAGGCTAAGATATCACCATCATTAATCTCATTAATACGCCTGTTATTGGCAAAGGTATCAGTCTCACAGATATAGCCTACAACAGAATAAAAGCGTTGCTTGCCATTTTCGTTTGAAATGTTAATGATTTCATGCTGAGAACCATAAAGCATTGGACGAATTAAATGATTGAAACCTGAATCTACTTGAGCAAAAACCGTTGAGGTTGTTTGTTTTACTGCATTAACCTTAGTCAAAAAATAACCAGCTTCACTTACTAGAAACTTTCCAGGCTCAAAAGCAAGCGTTAATTCTTTACCATAATTTTTGCAAAAGGTTTTAAATCTGGTAGTGAGTTTTTCGCCAAATTCTTCAATATCTGTTTCAATATCTCCTTCTTTGTAAGGCACTTTGAAACCTGAACCAAAATCGATAAACTCTAAATCTTTGAATTGTTTTGCCGTTTCAAAAAGAATTTCACTGGCATATAAAAACACTTCAATATCTAAAATATCACTTCCAGTATGCATGTGAATGCCATTGATTCGCATTCCTGTATTTTTAACGATTCTAAGTATATGTGGTGTTTGGTGTATTGAAATCCCGAATTTTGAATCTATATGACCTACAGAAATATTGGTATTTCCTCCAGCCATCACATGAGGATTGATACGAATACAAACAGGAATATCTGGATGTGCGTTTCCAAACTGCTCAAGAATAGCAAGGTTATCAATATTAATCTGAGCGCCTAATTTCGCAACGTCTTCAATTTCTTGTAAAGAAACTCCGTTAGGTGTGTAAATAATGTCCTCTGGTTTGTAACCAGCCACTAATCCTAGCTTTACTTCTTGGATTGAAACTGTATCTAAACCAGCACCAAGTTTATTCATGAACTTTAATACAGAAATGTTGGAAAGTGCTTTTACGGCATAATTAATTTTTACATTTTTAACCTTATTAAATGCTGAATTTAAACGTTTGTACTGAGACTCAATTTTATGTGCATCATACACATAAACTGGACTTCCAAATTCTTTAGCAATGTTTAATAAAGTTTCATTTTTCATTTTTGATGAGTTTTAAATGGTCATGTTTTAATTGACATTCTTATAAGCTGTTAAAATTAAAAAGTTTTTACATATCAACTTAATTTAATTAGAAAAAAAGTCTATATATAATAATTGATAATTGTCATTATAAAAAATATTGGTTTAAAGTATAAGGTTGATTACATTTGCACTGCAAAAAATAATTTAATAACATGAATTTACACGAATATCAAGGTAAGGAAATTTTAAGCAGTTTTGGAGTAAGAATTCAGCGAGGCATTGTTGCTCAAAGTGCGCAGGAAGCAGTTACTGCTGCAAAGCAATTAACAAGTGAAACAGGCACAAGTTGGCATGTTATTAAAGCACAGGTTCATGCTGGTGGACGTGGAAAAGGTGGAGGCGTAAAACTTGCGAAGAACTTAAAGGAAGTTGAAGAGATTGCAGGAAAAATTATAGGCATGAATTTAATCACACCTCAAACGTCTGCTGAAGGAAAGAAAGTTCACCAAGTTTTGGTTGCTGAAGATGTTTATTATCCAGGAGAAAGCGAAACGAGTGAGTTTTATGTTTCAGTTTTATTGAATCGTGCTAAAGGACGTAATATGATTATGTATTCTACAGAAGGTGGAATGGATATTGAAACCGTTGCAGAAGAAACACCTCATTTAATTTTTACAGAAGAGGTTGATCCAGCTGTTGGGTTAATGCCTTTTCAAGCTAGGCGTATTGCTTTTAACTTAGGATTATCTGGAACTGCCTTTAAAGAAATGACAAAATTTGTCACTAGTCTTTATACAGCATATGTTAAATCTGATGCTTCATTATTTGAAATCAATCCTGTTTTAAAAACAAGTGATAACAAAATCATGGCAGTAGATGCTAAGGTAACCATTGATGATAACTCATTATTTAGACATAAAGATTACAAAGACTTAAGAGATTTACGTGAAGAAAATCCAATTGAAGTAGAAGCTGGAGCTTTAGGTCTTAACTACGTTGACCTTGATGGAAACGTAGGTTGTATGGTAAATGGAGCTGGATTAGCAATGGCTACAATGGATTTGATTAAACAAGCAGGAGGAGAGCCAGCAAACTTTTTAGATGTTGGTGGTACTGCTGATGCTGCAAGAGTTGAAGCTGCTTTTAAAATTATATTAAAAGATCCTAACGTAAAAGCCATCCTTATTAACATTTTTGGAGGTATTGTTCGTTGTGATCGTGTAGCTCAAGGTGTTATTGATGCCTACAAAAACATGGGAACTATTAATGTACCAATTATAGTTCGTCTTCAAGGTACTAATGCAGATATTGCTAAAGAGTTAATTGATAACTCTGGTTTAGATGTAATGAGTGCTACTGAATTTCAAGAAGCTGCAGATAAAGTTCAAAAGGTTTTATCATAAGAAACAATTACATAATTTTTTATTAAGAGTAGTGTAACACACTACTCTTTTTTTGTGCATAATTTTTTACGTTTTATTTGGTAGTGTGTTAATAGTGTGCTAATTAACGTTAAACATTAGTTAACACATGTAACAATTAAAATATCAAACAGTCTATATAGTATCAATCAATTTTTTATTCAATCAATTTAAAACGAACAATTATGAAACAATTAAAAACCTTACTACTTGCTGTGGCAATTACTGCTAGTGGTGTGCTTGCTGCAAGCAACGAAGACAAAAAAGCTGACTCAGCTGTAATTACAGAAAAAATAGGAAAATTACTAAAAAACCCTAGTTTTTTAGTTGATAGGGATATCGAAGCAGAAGTTACCCTTATTTTAAATAAAAACAACGAAATGGTTGTTTTATATGTAGACTCTAACGAACAATATGTTGAAAACTTTATAAAGAGTAGATTAAACTATAAAGAATTACCTGCAACATTTTCAAGTAAAGAAAGAACGTTTAAAGTTCCAGTTAGAGTAACTGTAAAAGAAGAATAGAATTTTATTTTGAATTAGTCTATAAAAACTCCTAAGAAAACCTTGGGAGTTTTTTTATGATTTTTATTTAAAAAAACGGATCATATGCAATACTAATGTTTAAGTTGATTAAAGATTTATTTAAGTACTAAATCCAGTAGACTGCAGTTCGTCGATAATGCAACTTGGCTTCCTTTAAACTAGAATATTGTTAAATTTTATTTAAGTTACTGAAAAACAAATATTTACGTAAAATAGGTATGTGAAAGCCAAAAAAAAACGATGAAACGAAGTTGAATTTTCGATAATGTACGCTTTATCTACGATTATAAAAGGATTATTCTAGCTAATTTTATGTTGTAACAATAAATACTCCCTCAGTGATGATAAATCGTGTAGAAAAATTAAGTTTACTCTCCGAAATGATAGCTTTTGCTAGGATAGACAAAACTTTAAAGGACATAGAATATAACTTCTTATTAGGAGTTGCTAAGCAGTTAGAAATTACTCGTGAAGATTTCGATTACTTATTAGACAACCCAGTTACTCATATTAATTTAAAATCTCATAGTGAACGTATTGTTCAATTTCATAGGCTAGTGCTTTTAATGAATTTAGGACAAACTATCACGAACAGAGAATTGGTAAGACTTCACAATTTTGGACTTAGAATGGGTTTAAGTCATGAATCTATAAATAAGGTGCTAGATTTAATGGAAAGTTTCCCTAATAAAATCATTCCACCAGATTTCTTAATAGATATCTTTAAAATTCAGTATAACTAAAAACTACACTTTAAGGTCCGAAAGTTTACTCTGATAATTTTTAATTTCATCCCTGAGTTTGGCAGCAAGTACAAAGTCCAATTCTTTGGCTGCTTGTTCCATTAGCTTTCTAGTATCTCTAATCTTCTTTTCCAAATCTGGTTTAGATAAATACTCACTTTCTGGCTCAGCTGCCTTTAAGGCTTCTAATTCATAATAATAAGAACTCACAGAGTTTTTAGAAAGTGCATTATCCAAGCTTTTGTTTAAAGCTTTTGGAGTAATGTTGTTTTCAGTATTGTAAGTAATTTGTTTTTCTCGTCTGTAATTGGTTTCGTCAATGGTCTTTTGCATGCTGTTGGTTATTTTATCAGCATACATTATGGCTTTTCCATTTAAGTTTCGTGCAGCTCTGCCAACGGTTTGAGTTAATGAACGAGCCGAACGTAAAAACCCTTCTTTATCTGCATCTAAAATAGCAACCAAGGAAACTTCTGGTAAATCTAAACCTTCACGTAAAAGGTTAACACCAACCAAAACATCAAATAAGCCTTTACGTAAATCTTGCATAATTTCTACACGCTCCAAAGTGTCCACATCACTATGTATGTATCTACATCTTACCTGAATTCTAGCTAAATATTTGGTAAGTTCTTCAGCCATGCGTTTAGTCAAGGTTGTAACTAATGTTCTCTCATCTTTTTCAACACGTTGTTGTATTTCTTCAATTAAATCATCAATCTGATTTAAACTTGGTCGTACTTCAATAACAGGATCCAACAATCCAGTCGGTCTGATTACTTGCTCGACATAAATACCATCGGTTTTTTGAAGCTCGTAATCTGCTGGAGTTGCACTCACATAAATTACTTGATTTTGTAAAGCTTCAAATTCTTCAAATTTTAACGGTCTGTTATCCATTGCTGCTGGAAGTCTAAAACCATATTCCACCAAATTTTCTTTTCTACTTCTATCACCTCCATACATAGCATGCACTTGCGAAATGGTAACATGACTTTCATCAACAACCATTAAGTAATCATCAGGAAAATAATCCAATAAGCAGAAAGGTCTTGAGCCAGCTTCTCTACCATCCAAATAACGAGAATAGTTTTCAATACCTGAACAGTAGCCTAATTCACGAATCATTTCAAGGTCGAATTCTGTACGCTCTTTAAGTCGTTTGGCTTCTAGATGTTTTCCAATGTCTTTGAAATAATCGTGCTGTTTCACTAAATCATCCTGAATGAGTTTGATTGCATTTTGCAAAATATCAGGAGAAGTCACAAACATATTTGCTGGATAAATATTCAGTCTGTCATACTTTTCAATAACCTCATTAGTTTGTCTGTCAAAAGATTCAATTTCTTCTATTTCATCACCAAAAAAGTGAATCCTGAAAGGATCATCTCCATAACTTGGAAATACATCAACTGTATCTCCTTTTATTCTGAAATTTCCATGATTAAATTCACCTTCTGTTCTAGAATATAAACTTTGAACCAATTGATGTAATAATTTGGTTCTTGAAATGACTTGGTCTCGCTGAATAGAAATTACATTTTTTTGAAACTCAACAGGATTTCCAATACCATACAAACAAGATACTGAAGCAACCACCAAAACATCTCGTCTACCAGAAAGTAAAGAAGAGGTTGTACTTAAACGCATCTTCTCAATTTCTTCATTAATGGACAAATCTTTTTCTATATACACACCTGAAACGGGAATGTAAGCTTCTGGTTGATAATAATCGTAGTACGATACAAAATACTCTACTGCATTATCAGGAAAAAACTGTTTGAACTCAGAGTATAACTGAGCTGCTAAGGTTTTATTATGTGCTAAAACTAAAGTAGGACGTTGTATGTCTTCAATAACGTTAGCAACAGTAAAGGTTTTACCAGAACCAGTAACACCTAGCAAGGTTTGGTATTTTTCATTGGAGTTTATGCCACTAACCAGTTGTTTGATAGCTTCTGGCTGATCTCCTGTAGGACTGAATTCTGATTTTATTTTGAAACGCATTGAAAAAGTGGCTAAAGTACTTGAAGTGTCTAAATTACTTAAAGTTGCTGAATAATTGGAATTTGAGATTTGGAATTTAACGTTTTAACGAAAAATGCCCACAATATTCCTGACCATCAATTAGTTTAACAGCATACCAATAATCATCTGAAGGTAAAAGTTTACCATTATAAGTACCATCCCAACCAGGAGTATGGTTGTTTAAGGAGGTAATTAACTTTCCGCTTCGGTCGAAAATAAAAATTTCAATACCATCATTAAACATATCGTTAACACCTTTGACGTGCCAAGTATCGTTGTAGCCATCATTATTTGGCGTTAAAAACTTCGGAAAGCCTAAAACTGAAATCAATTTACTAACCACTCCACAACCATTAACATCTCTTACATAAATGGTATGAAATCCAGCAAGCACATTTATAAATACATTGCTACTCTGATACCATCCATTTTCATGATCCAAAGCATATTCATAATCACCAGCACCTGAAACCAATACTGTGACTGTATTGTAAGTATTTCCACCTTCAATAAGCACTTCATTAATGTTTGCAATTTCGGAGGCAGCCACCACAATGGAGCGCGAACTAGAACAACCATTTGGATCGGTTACTGTAACAGTATAAGTACCAACTTCGTTTACATCAATAAAAGAAGTATTTTCTCCTGTACTCCATGAATAGTAGTAGTTGTTTGGCAAATCAAATAAAACACCTCCATACAATCTTATGGTTTCTGGATAGCTATTCAAACAATAATATATTGGGTTGTCAGCTGTGACATCAGGTTCTAAAATTGGTGTGTAAAGCACAATTAAATCGACCGTAGAAATAGCATAGCATTGGCTATTGCTTTCTATTCTCACATAAATGGTTTGTTGGTCAATGGTTGTGTTTGTAAACGTTGCACCTAAGCTGTTAGTTTCTGCATAAGCATCATCTAAAGTTTCATAATAGTTAACTGTTGCGTTTGGTGGCAACATGGATTGAAACGTTGCTGTTACGTCATTCAAATTAAATTCAGTAAAACCATCTACTTGGTCGTCGTCACATTGCTCAAAAGGATCAATTGTAATCACAGCAGTAGAAATACGCAGTTCCAATTCAGCAATTGAAAAACAATTATTGTCGTTTACAATGCGTGCATACACGATTTGATTTGGTGTCGTATTTTGAAACGATGAGGCATTTGCAATTGGGTTTGTATTCAATTCAGCTTCAGCTAAAGTGAGAAAGAAATTTTGAGTTTGTAAATTCGGATTTCCATTGGTTAAATCGTTATTGGCATCAAAGAGATTATAAGTAGCAAAACCATCCATTTCAAAATCACATTCGGTTAAGGTTGCATCAAAAACCACAGGATTTTCTGAATATTCAATAATAATACTTCCAGCAGATTGACAACCACTATCCAAAGTCACTTCAACCTCATAGGTTCCAGCATCTACAACTTCGTAAGTTGCATTGGTTTCTCCAATAAGTTCCACACCATCTTTAAACCATTTGTAAGTGGTATTCAATCCAGCTTCAAAGGCATTGAGTTCTAACGTGTCATTTTCGCATAAAGCGGTTCGGTTTTCTAGTAACCTATCATCTCCTAAATTGGTATGCAACTTAAAACTTCCAGCTTCCAGAAACACAGCCGAATCGTAACGATAGTTTTGTTCGTCAGCAATAACCAGCTTTACATGATAGGTTTCATTTGGAACTACAGTTGTGGTCGCTTCCAAAACAGCTGTTTGTCCGTTAAAGTTTATTGGAGCAGTAGTATTATTCCAACTGCCAAAATAAGCTTCGTTTATTGGGTCACAAGCACCTGGAATTCCAGAATGTACAGTGGTCACTTTTACAGGAGTTGTAGTGCCTGGAACCAGAGCAATATTTTCATATTGTGAAGCAGAAGCAGGACGAATCAGAAATCCAAACAAATCGGAATATTGGCAAGTATTTGCATTCCCTTCCTGATATTCCTCAGATGCAAATAAATAACGAAAACTAATTTGGTCTGCAATGGCAGTGAACTCAAATTCTATAATAGTTGCGTTTAGGGTATTGGTTTCGTTGAGCACTTGCTCTAAATCGGAATCTCCTTGCCAATTTGGTGCATCATCATCACTTAGCGTGGTGTTTGGACCTTCTACATTTTGCAAGCGTCCTGTACTGAGTACAATCCCATTTTGAAACGGAAAATTAGTTCCTGTAGCGTCAAAATAACCATAACTTTGGTCTGTGCCATTAAAGTTACCACCAACCACATTGGTCACAACAACATTTTCTATACAATTGCTGTCTATTAAAATATCTTCAATGAGTTGTTGAGGAGTATAGGTAGTTGCATCAGTTTGAACGTTTTGTCCGAACGATATTCCTGAAATTATAAAAAGTAGAAACAGTAATCTTTTCATCTTTAACAACTGGAAGGCAAAGATAAATTAGATTTTAAGTTTTGATACTATTTATATGTTAAAGGTTTATTTTTATCGTCTTAACGCAAAATGTCCTTTAACTTGAAATGAGATATCATCTTTAACCACATCTGCAACAAACCAATAATCGTTTGCAGGCATTTTATGTCCATTATAAGTACCATCCCAACCTTCAGACGTTGCTGTTAAATAGGTCATTTGTTTGCCATAACGATCGTAAATGTAAATGGTAGTTCCAGGTAAGGTTTCCACACCAGAAATATGCCAAGTATCAAAATAACCATCATCATTTGGTGTCATAAATTTTGGTGCATCAATCACAACCACATCATGTGTTGTAGAATCGCAACCGTTTAAATCAATCACAGTGACTGTATGATAACCTAAGGACACGTTGGTAAACACATTGGATGTTTGTGGTTCGTTGTCATCCAATTGATAGAGGTAATTTCCAATTCCGCTTATGGTAACAGTAATGTTATTTGGGTCTGAAAAGTCAATGGTTTCTGTAAACTCAATGGTTGCAGGTTCAGATTCAATCACATTAAAAACAGTTGTAGTCTCACAACCAAAAGGTGTAGTCACTGTTACAGAATATTGACCAATAGTATCGATGTCAATCTCTGAAGTGGTTTCTCCTGTACTCCATAAATAGGTGTCACCAGCTACAATTTCTCCAGCAATAACTGTTAATGGCATATTGTTTAAACAAATGACTTGCTCAGGAATTTCAACAACTGGTTTTCGTTGTACAATAGTTTGGAACAAGGTCGTATCAAAACAACCAGTTGTATTATTTTCTATACGAACATAAATAATTTGCCAATTAATGGCATTATAATTTAAATCTGAAATGGCATTGGTGCCATCAATAGCATCCACATCTGTTTCGTGATAGGTTACAGTATATTGGTTTGGATTTTGTGCTCCTAGAACTATAGCAGTTTGTTGCGATAAATCGAACACCAATTCAAAATCATAATCATCATCACACTCCTCTAAATCTGGTGGTTGATTGGCAATCGGATTCGGATTCACTACTAAATTAAATGATGCAATAGCCACACAAGAGGTTGCTACATATTCTGTACGAATGTAAATTGTGGTTGTTGGTGCTGTATAGTTATACGTTGTTGCCAATGCATTTTGATTGTTGTTAGCATCTGCAAGCGAACTGTGATAACTAATGGTGATTCCTGTGGTGTCATCCATTAAAATGGCAGTCGATTCAGATAAATCGTAAGTATTTGTTGGACTGTCGCAAGTTTCAATGGTTGGTATAGGATTAATAGTAGGAGGTAAGTTTACAATTAAATCCAACGGAATAGACACAAAACAATTGGAAATAGTATTAGTGACTTTTACATAAACCGTTTGCGGATTTGTAATGTTCTGATAGCTGTCTGGATTTGAAATTTGGTTGTTGTCTGCTTCCAAATCGATTTCGTTTTCAAAGTAAGTGATTTCAATATCGTCATCACGAATGTCTAAAATTTCAAACTCAGAAACGGTTAAATCAAAATTTGTGCTACCATCATAATCTGCATCACACAACTCAATAGCATTTGGAACATTCACATCAGGAACTTGAATGACATTCAATCCAAATTCGGCAATCGCATGGCAATAGGTACCATTTTCAATACGAGCGTAAATTTGTTGAGGATTTACAGTATTCGTGTAATCTAGCGGAATCGGATTCAATTCATTTTCAGCATCGTTAAATGATGTATGAAAGGTGATGGATAGGTTCTCAGGAATCCCTTGAGAAATTTCATCGATTTTTTCTTGAAGGTTAAATGCTTCAAAGCCATCATTAGAGATATCGTCGCAAACAATATAGTTGGTTGGAGGATTAAACAATGGAATAGAACCAACTTCCAAATCAAACTGAGAAGTGCCGAAACAATCTTGGTCAGTTAAGTTTTCAACACGAACATAAATGGTTTGTGGACTCGATGTGTTGTTATAAATTGAGTTTTTATCGATGATGTTGGTTCTGTTTGAAGCATCTGCTGCAGTTTCAAAATAAAGCACTTGCTTACCAGTTTGTCCATTTAAAATTTCAGCATCTTTGGTGGAAAATATAAAATCAGCCACCTGATTACCATCAGTTTCACATTCCTGATAATTACTGATAGGAATAAATTCTGGAAGCGTGTTTACAATCACATTAATTTCAACTAAGGCATGACAACCAGTAATGTCACTTTCTACACGAACATGAATCGTTTCATTGGTTGCATTGTAATTTGTTGTAGTTGCTATTGGGTTTGCATCAGCATTGGCATCGTTTAATGAGTTGTGAAACGTTATGGTGATATCAGTTGTATCAGCAATAAACTGCGGAATCATAGCATCCAAGTCAATAATAGAATAAGCATCTTGGTCATTGTCACAAATCACCACATCAGCAGGTTGTGTCACTGTTGGAGCAGGAATCACATTGATTTCAATAGGCATGGTTTCGAAACAACCTGTTGTATTATGCCTTGCTCTTACATATAAGGTTTGCGGATTTGAAGTGTTGGTGTATAAAACAGGTAATGCATTAGTATTGTTAACAGCATCAGCATCAGTTAAAAAATAAGATAAGCTTAAGTTTGGATCTGATGTGATGAAGCTATCAAGTGTTGCTAATTCAATAGCGACAAAACCATCATCATCTGTATCGCAATAATCAATAGTTGCAATTGGAGTTAAAATCACTGGAGGATTAATGATGAGGTTTATAGTAGCCTCATAAACACAATCTGAAGTTTCAGCCTTCATGTATAAGGTATGAGGACTAGATGTCACTTGATAAGGTACAGATTGGTCAATGGCATTGACGTCGTTATCTAAATCAGCTTGCGATTCGTAAAAGGTTATGGTAACACCAGCAAGATTATTGATGATTGAAAGTGCAATATTTTCTAAGTTGAAATCTGCAATGCCATCTCCACTTGCATCATCGCAAACTGAGAAATCTCTAATGTTGGTTCCTGTAATGAGTACATTGGCATGAATCTCAATTGGCACTACTGTCACACAGCCAGTTAAATCATCTACAATTCTTACAAAAATAGTCTGTACATCTTGCACGATGTTTTGGTAATTGGTCTCATCTGCAATAGGATTGTTACCAGTTTCTGCATCAGCTTGAGTTTCATGAAAGGTTACAGTTACTCCTGTTAAACCATTTAACAAATCAGGAAGTACTTCGGTTAAATCGAAAGTTCCAAAACCACCATCATCTTGTACACAAGCGTTAAGAGGTGGAGCATCACTTGGGTTTACCATTGGTGGCTCAAGGACTGTTAAATCTATAGTTGTTGTACTGAAGCATCCAGTTGCAGGATTGATAACTCTGACGTATAAGGTTTCGTTAGGATTGGTATTAACGTAAGGCTGAGGTATCGCATTTGTTCCAGCATCAGCATCTATTTGTGTAAAGTGATACGTCACTACTAAACTAGCGTTCCCTTGAGTAATTTCAGCATCTGCTAATGATAAATCAAAAATGGTTGAACCATCAATTGGCATATCGTCACAAACTTCCATTGGAGTTGGAGCTACAATGTTAGGTAATTCGTTTACAACAAGATTGAATTGTGTATAAGCCAAACAACCTGTGTTAACATCAATAATCCTTACATAAATAGTTTGAGGATTTGAGGTATTTGCAATTGGTGTTAAAATTGGATTGACGTTGTTTTGAGCATCAGCTGATGTATAATGATACGTAATATTGTAGTTTCCTGGCGACACAGCAGCTTCAGCTTCTGCATCTTTAGTGGTCAGGTCGAAAATTTCAATGCCATCACCACTTGTGTCATCACAAAGTTCATAATCACTTAATTGATTTGCATTTTGTACAGAATTTAAAGTCACTACAATTTCATCCTCAATGACACAATTCATGCTGTTAAGCGGAATAGAAATTTCTACTCTATAGGTTCCAGATTGAGTAACGTTTAAAGTAGGATTTAGTTCTGTTGGTAATAACACACCATTTCTGTACCAAGCATAAGTTGCCAATGGATTTTGAATGTCGCCATCAATAGTATAATCATTTGCACAAGTTGAAATATCTGGACCTAAGTCAACCGTTGGATTAAAACTGTTTCCTTGAATAAATACAGCCGAATCGTAATTTTCATCAGTTTGATCTGCAATCACTAATTTGATGTGATATTGAACATTGGGTTGAATGTTTGCTGTTGCTGTAAGAACCGTTGTACGACCATTATAGTTGGTGTCTCCCATAGAATAGCCATCAAAATAAGCATCGTTTTCAGCAGCGCAAAAACCTACAATTTCATCGTGAATGGTATTGGTGTTAACAGGAATATTGGTTCCTGGAATTAAAGCGATGTTTTGATAAGGATTGCTGGTTCCTGCTTCGCGAATTAAAAAAGCAAATCCATCAGAATACTCACAAGGGAAATTCGCATGGTATTCCTCTGAAGCTAACAAATAATTGAATTGTATCAGGTTGGATACTGATATAAAATCGAACTCTATGGTTGTTGCGTTTAGTGTATTTGTGATGCCAAGTGCTGCTTCTAAATCTGGGTCAGTTCCCCAAGTTGTTTCGCCATCATGTAATGGATTCGTGTTAACAGCGTTTCCTCCAGAAGCTGCTCCACCAGTTGAAAGCATGATACCATTTTCAAAAGGGAAATTAGACAAGTCACGCTCAAAATAAGCAAAACTATTAAAGCCATTAACATTGCCATTAATATTTGAAGTAATGTTGGAGACTTCAACACAACCTTGAGCTAAATTATTTTCTATGAGTTCTTGCGCAGTAAAAGAATCGTCAACCAGAATGTTTTGAGAATTGATAGTCGCTACACAACAAAAGAAGAATAAAAATAGAATATTTTTATAGCAGTTGCTGAGCGTATCAATTGTACATTGAAATTTTTCTTGTTTCGGTCGCAATGGATATAATTTGGGTTATACTTGCGAAAAATAGAAATAAATCGATAAAAAGCAATAATAAATCGATGAAATACATATAATTTTAACATTTAAATTCAAAAATGATATTGTAGTCGTGAAGAGATCGCTACAATTTATTATTTAAATAATTAGCGTTTGAGTGTAAAATGACTTTTAAACACACGACCATCTTGAAGTTTTACATAGAACCAATAATCGCTGGAAGGAAGTGGTTGTCCATTAAAAGTTCCATCCCAACCAATACTTGTTGGAGAGAGTTGTTTTAAGAGTTTACCATAACGATCAAAAATATAAACAATGCTTTCAATTTGAGAGCTGTGGTTTAAACCATACACTTGCCAAGTGTCGTGGTAACCATCACCATTAGGAGTGAGGAATTTAGGGAAACCAATTACAGACACAATATCCTCAACAATACCACAATTGTTTTTATCTCTAACATAAACAGTGTGAAGTCCAGGAGGCACATTTTCAAACACATTGCTGTCTTGATATGGTCCATTAATATTATTAAGAGAGAACTCATAATTGCCTTCACCAGAGACAAACACTGTAATCATGTTATTTGAAGTAGCATCAACCACTTCAACATCATCAATAGTAGCAATGTTTGAAGGGAGCACAACAATGGTTCTGTCTTTTGAGCAACCGTTGGCATTGGTTACAGTAACCGAATAGGTTGCAGCAGCATTAATATCTATTTCATAAGAATTTTCACCTGTTGACCAAGCATAAGTATAATCGTTAGGATTTCCAGAAATTAAACCAGCGTTTATTGTAATTGTTTCAGGAAATGTATTTAGGCAATAAATGGTTTCATCTTCTATATCTATGTTTGGAAGTTGATAAACCGTTAATTGTACTTCGTTAATTCCATAACAGGCATTATCGTCTTCAACACGAACAAAAATAGTCTGGAAATAAGCTACAGTGTTAGTAAAGTTTAAAGGAAGTGGATTAACTTCCAGTAAGGCATCTTGAGATGTTGCATAATAGTTAAGCGTAACTCCAGGAGGTGTTCCGCCTAAAACAGTTGCGTTGGCTTGAGATAAATCAAATTCAAAAAAGCCATCTTCAGTACCATCACTATCACAAGTAAAAAGCGCTGCATCATTTACAGTAGTTGCACTAACATCTAGTGTTAATTCGGCAAGTCTGTTGCAACCAGTAATATCGTTTATAATTCTTACATGAATGATTTGAGGGTTTACAGTGTTGCTAAATGAAGAGCCATCAATTTCATTGGTATCACTTTGCGCATCAGCAAGTGATAAGTAAAACTGTGTTGATAGGTCTGGCGCACTTGCAGTAAGTGCATCATGCGCTTCGGTTAAATTGAATAGTGTAAAACCATCAGGATTTCCATCATAATCACATTGAAATAATAAAGCGTCAAAAACAACTGGAAGTGGATTTACAATAAGTTTAAACGAGGTTGTATCATAACAATCTGTATTTAAAACATTCTCTATTCTCGCAAATATTTCTTGTGTATTTGGTGTTGTATTGTAATAACTAGTTGGTAAAGCGTTTGCTCCAGAATCTGCATCTAATTGTGATGCATGATAGGTAATGTTATATGCAGAAGCATCTTGAGAACCAAGCACAAGTACATCGAAATCTGAAAGTTCAGTAGTTACTTGTCCATTGGTATTGTTGCCATCTGCATCATCATCACAGACTTCTATATCAGAAACTGCATTTGCAGTTGGTGTATTGAATACTTCAATATTAAATGACGTTGTATCAAAGCAATCTGATGAATTATTATTTTGAATTCTTGCATAAATGGTTTGCGGATTACTAACCGTTTGATAAGGCATTGTAAGCGCATTCACATTATTAAGAGCATCGTCTGAGCTAATAAAATATTGCACATTAAAAGTTGCAGCACCTTGAGAACCAATTACTGTAGCATCATATAAAGCATTAAAATCAAAACTGAAAAAACCATCATTGTCATCATCACAAACTTGAACATCTGTTATTGGGTTTGCAGTTGGAAGGTTGTGTACAATTAAATTAAACGAATTGGTGTCATAACAATCTGTATTCTGATTGTTTTCAATCCTAACAAAAATTTCCTCTTGATTAGGTGTTAAATTATAATAAGGACTAGCTATTGGATTTGCTCCAGAATCTGCGTCTAATTGAGAATGATGATAAGTAATGTTAAAAAGTGTTGGGTCTTGACCATCTAAAATTAAAACATCCAAATCAACTAAATTTGTTTCTACTTGTCCATTTTGTTGGTTGCCATCAGTATCATTATCACAGACTTCAATGTCACTTAAAACTGTAGCTATTGGAGTTTCAAATACTTCAATAAAAAACGAAGTCGTGTCATAACAACCATCATAACCTATATTCTGAATCCTAACAAAAATTTCTTGAGGATTGCTTGTGTTTACATAAGCACTTGTGATTTCATTTGTATTATTATCAGCATCAGCTTGAGATTCAAAATATTTTACTTCAAAAACGGTTGGGTCTTGAGCGCCTAAAACTTCAATATCTTTTGTAGTAAAATCAAACGACCATAAGCCATCATTATCATCATCACAAATATCTATGTCGCTAGGTTGGTTAGCAACAGGAACTTCAAAGTAAGTCACTAATGCTTCACCATCAAAAGTTTCGCAAGCACCATTGTTAAATTCTATGTGTAAGGTATAAAGACCAGGATCTGTAACCACCAAATCAAAATCTGATTCTGGTAGTAAAACACCATCTTTCATCCAAGTGTAAACAGCACTAGGAATATTGTCGTAAACCAAAGTATAGCTTTCGCCAACACACAAGGATAATTCAGTAGAGCTTATTCCATTTTGAATGATATCAATCTGATCGTTAAAGAAGGATTGTTAAAAGGTGGTAAGCCTTGCGTTGAAAGGTTTGGAGATAAATCTACAGCATTGTGAGTATATACTACAGCTGCTCCAATAGCATCAGGATTTTCAATAACGCCTAAAAAGGGTAATCCAGTTGTATAATTTGCACTTAACGCTCTATAAATTTTACCATCAGCAGCTAATTGTAAAGAACCTCTAAATAGCTGTCGTTGATCTAACACAAATTGTGAGTTTTGTATATCTGCTGCAGCCAAATCAAATTGTGTTAAAGTAGATTGATGAATGTTTGGTGGTCCTGTTGCATTGGCATCATTTGATGAGTTTACGTAAAGCCTTAAACTATTTTGAGAAAATTCAACACCATAAGGAGAATTAGAAAATGAAGTAACAGATAAGTTTTGCTGATTAGATACAATACCTGTAGCGGCATCAAAATCATATAAAAACAAACCAGAACCCATATTTGCTGAAGCAAATTTTTTGCCATCAGGAGATACTTTTATTTGGCCTCTAGCGTCACTAATAGGAAATGGAAATGTAGATTTTACTGAGGTTAAATTTATTCCAGTTGTTGAAACTTCAAAAGCATGATAGGTATTAAAAGGTCCTCCTGTCCCATCAATGCTGGCAAGTGTAATTACCCAAATGGATTGAGAAGCACAGTCTTTTAATACAGCAGTTATTTTTTCAGAACTATCTTGAAGTAAATTTACGTTTTTTGAGGTAACGTCTCCAAGACCTCCATCTAAATTGATATCGACTATGGAGTAATTAAAACCGAAATCGGGATCGCCACCACCAATGGTCGTATCTACTGTAAAAATATAATAGAATGTATCATTTCCTGGTTGTGGCACAACTAGAGCAGATTGTGTGCTGGATGGATCTCCAAACAGCCCAGTTCCATTAGGCATGAGTTGGTGGTTTCTGTTATACACTAAAGTTCCATCAGTATAAAACAGCAAATTACCATTGGTGTCAGAAATGGTTGTGCAGCCTTCTAAAGTGCTTAGTTGTCCTCCATCTATAGAACCTATTAAGTTTCCAGTATTATCAAACTGAATGCCTGCGTTCTGGCCAAAGTACCAGTTTGCGGCTTCGTTTTGAGCTGACAAATTGACCCAAAGTATGAGGGAAACTATGAGGAGAATCTTTTTCATTTACAAGCAATGTAGCTTATAAATATATTACAAATCTCTCTTTTTTAATAATCTGTACGATAAAAAGACAAAAATTGCAGTCCAACCTAACACAATAACAAGCTCATACCAATGCAAAGCATAATCGTAAGCAATCTCAGTTTTGTCTGGGAATTTAGACATCACAATACGTTGAACAGGTTGCTTTATCAGGTTGTACATAGATTTTAACGGAAAAAAGTTTTGAATTTTTTCGGCTAGCTCATAACTACCTTTCCATGTGATAAGTCCAAAAATTATCCATTCTAAAATATAATCTACAAAAAGAAAAGCTAAAGCAAAAGCTGAGCGTTTTGCCAACATTCCTAAAAACAAACAGAAAGAGAAGAAACCAACCAGTTTTAAAAAGTATCCAAGAAGGTATTCTGTTTCACGGAAAATGATGTTTATTTCTTTATAGCTTGAATAATATAGTCCAATGAGTAGTGATATTAAGAAAAGTAAAACAGTTGCAACTAAAGAGAAAAACACAATGGTGTAAAATTTTGAAAGGATAAACTCCTTCTTACTTAAACCATCAATAAGGTTCTGTTTTATGGTTTTGTTGCTGTATTCATTACCAATCATGCTCACAACCACAATAGCAAAGAAAAACTTGAACTGTGATGCAAAAAAGGTAGTGATATGCCAAATGATTGGAAAATTATAAATACCTAGTTCACCAAGTTCTAAGGTAAAAAAACCAAAGAAATTAATTTTTATAGATGATAAAATAAGTACTGTAAAAGGTAATACGAAGGATATAAATATGAGGACTTTACTCGTCCTGTTGAGTAAAAGTTTTTGTAATTCTAATTGTAAAAGGCGTACCATGATTTTTTTGATTGATTAGTTATTATCTGTTAATTGTAAGAACTGTTCTTCTAAACTTTCCTTACGTTTTACAAGATGTGAAAGCGTGATGCCTTTTTCAAACATGAGTTTGTTAAAGGTTGCAGCTTCCATTGGGTCATTTAAAAATGCAGTAATTAAACCATCTGCAACTTTAATTTTCCCAAAGGCATCATCCTTTTCAAGGATGCTTAGCAATTCATCTTTTTTATCGGTTTTCAATTCAAAAAAGCCATGACTTGAAATCATTTCATCAACACGACCTGAATATAATTTCACACCTTTTCTTAACACAACAACATGCGAACATACTTTTTCAACTTCGTCCAAAAGGTGAGATGCTAAAAGTATGGTTGTGCCTTGGTTGGCTATATCTTTTATAATTTGTCTAATTTGATGAATCCCTTGAGGATCCAATCCGTTTGTTGGTTCGTCAAGTATTAAAATCAAAGGATCATTAAGTAAGGCAGAAGCGATTGCCAAACGCTGTTTCATACCTAACGAATAGGTTTTAAACTTGCTATTCTTTCTATCTGTTAATCCTACGATTTCTAGTTTTTCGTCTATTTTTTTGAGATCAACACCTTTAATTTTACAGACAAGTTTTAGATTGTCATAACCAGACATGTATGGATAAAAGTTTGGGTTTTCAATAATAGCTCCAACTTTTTTAAGTGCATCATGCGTTGTGATGCTGCCATCAAACCACTTAAAATCTCCAGAAGTTTTATTTACAACGTTAAGAACAATACCTAAAGTGGTAGATTTTCCGCTACCATTTGGGCCAAGTATTCCGTAAACATTGCCTTTGTTTATTGTAAATGAGAGGTCACTTACAGCTGTGAGGTAACCAAACTTTTTTGTAAGGTTATTAATTGTTAAAATTGGTTCCAAATTATGTATTTGATTGATTAGTTATAAAAGTTAGACGAAAGCCATAGTTTTTTGTTACAGATAAAATTAATTGTTTTAACTTCGAATAAGTCAAAAAAATCATGGACGATTTAAAAATTTCAAAAAAAAAGCCATCATATCCTGTTTCGGATAAACTGAACACTTACCTTTCTGAATACAACAGAAATATAAGGATTCCTATTTTTTATGATGATTTGTTGCGTTTTCAAGGATCAGTTGTAGTCTATGATAAAAATGATGAAGATACCTTATGGATTCGTGTTTATTATAGTCAATTTGAACGTGAGGAAATCGATTTAAGCCTAAAAAAAGTCTATACTATTTTGCATTCTGATGGTAACCAAAGAACCATTCCTTTTTTAAATGTTGATGCTATAGATTACTGCACCTTTGGGAATTCGAAACCTTTTCGCATTAAAATCAGGAACATTTTAAACGATAATTACACCTATTTTTATGTTAAAAAAGCGGATGCCTCTCGTATTTATGGACTAGAATTAGAGCACATGCTTTCACCTTATAATCTCAATTTTCTGGTGTATAAAGATACTTTAATTGAAGAGCACATTGCAGGCATTCCAGGTGATGAGTTTATAAAAACCATGTTGCCAAATTGTAGCAGTACCGAAAAATCTCAAATAGCCAAAGAGTTTGTAAAATTTAACGAGCGTTGCATGATTAGGCTTCTTGGTGATATGCGTTCGTATAACTATGTGATTGTGCCAACACACGATTTTGATCATGTGGTGTTTAAAATTAGAGCGATAGATTTTGATCAGCAAAGTTTTGAAGGGAAATTTAATATTTACAGACCTCAGTTTTTTAAAGAGAATTACGAAATGGTAAAAATGGTTTCTGAACGGTTTCAAAAAGAATCCATAGACCAATACAAAATTGAAGAACGCTCCATTGTTGCAAAACGAATGATTAGTTATCATGATAGAATTGAAGAACTAATGGATTGTATTATTAATGATACAATTTCTTTAAAAGAACATATTGATTTGCTTAAAACAAAAATTTACGACTATACCAACGATATTAAGTTTATGAAAAGTAAAAATATGGGAGAGATCTTAAAAAACGCTTTAGATTATGTGAAACGTAATTATCAGGACGTGAGCACTCATAATTTTTAGAAGTGGTTAATTCCAGTTTTCGTCAAAATCTAAATCCTCGTAGCCATCTATATCGAGATCATCACTGTATTCATCAAAATCATCATCAACTTCAGCACTAAACTCTTTAATGGGTGCTTCTGTAGGAATTTGACCATGAACATACATAAGGTTAGGATAATCTGCGCCTTTAGCTTCGTCAACAATTTCGCCAAGTTCAACTAAAAACGTCCACATGCTAAAAAAATCGTAAACGTAAATTAGCTTCGTGTTGTCTTTGTCAGTTACAGATTCAATAGTGGTTTCATGCATTAATCTAACAGTTTCAGAGCCATCGCTCATATTAAAAAGTGAAATTTCTTCACCTTGATTCCATTCGTTGTCACTAATATAAAACGAAGCCATTTCCGACCCATCAAAACCAAACGATTGGGTTATGGCATTGTGCAGATCTTCAAGGGTGTCTGTTTTTCTAATTTCAATATCTCTAAAAATATCGTCGTCGGTATCGTTATCAAGTAAGATTCTAAATCTGTAAACCATTGTAATAATTTATGCTATAAAGGTAAGTTTTTTTTGAATTATTTGCTGAACCTATGAAGTGTAAATGTCATGATTGACAATAAAACAAATGCACCAACCTGATGTGAAACTCCTAGTAAAACTTTAGCTTTATTGATAAATAAAATGGTAAGCACACCTAATAAAAACTGAACACCAACCATTAATAGTAGTAAGTTGACACCTTTTTTTTGATAGCTTGTTAAGCTTAGTTTTTGTGATTTATTCCAAATCATAAAAATAACAGCCACAACAAAATAGGCCAATGTACGATGTACAAACTGTACACCACTTTTGCCTTCTATAAAGTTTTTATACAAAGGGTTTTGCTCAATATAAACGGTTTCGTGCATAAATTTACCTTCGTTCATCATTGGCCAATGGTTGTGTATAAAACCTGCGTCAAGTCCAGCTACAAAGGCTCCATAAATAATTTGCAATAGAAGAAGACCTAAACCAAAACGAATAAGATTTCTGAAGCTTTTATTGATTTCCTTTTTATCTGGAAACATTAAGTCTAAAGCCACCCAAAACGTGTAAGCAAAGGTGATAAAAGCCGTTGTAAGGTGAGCAGCCAATCTGTAATGGCTTACATCAGGATTGTCTACCAAGCCACTCTTTACCATATACCAACCTAGAAACCCTTGAAAACCACCTAAAATTAGGAGAATAATAGATTTCTTAATGGTAGGCTTAGTTAGTTGTTTTTTAATTAAAAAGTATAGAAACGGAATAATAAAGACCAAACCAATAAAACGACCAATTACACGATGCAACCATTCCCAGAAATAGATGTCTTTAAAATCTTCTAAATTGAAATGATTGTTGAGTTTTTGGTACTCAGGATATTGTTTGTATAACTCAAAGGCTTCATTCCATTCGGCATCATTCATTGGAGGAAAGGTTCCAGAAATGAGCTTGTAATTTGAAATGGAAAGTCCAGAATGTGTTAATCTGGTAATGCCACCAACCACAACCATAATAAATATGAGAATGCAACCCGTTAGTAGCCAATAAATGACAGTTTTGTTATCTTTTTTCATGAATTTTTAACCCAAGTTTTTTGCCTGTTTCCAGCATTAATTTATAAGCAGATTCATATTCATTAGGAATTTCACCTTCTAAGATGGCTTCCTTAATGGTTTCTTTTATGATGCCAATTTCTCGTGATGGCTTTAAGTTAAAGGTTTTTATAATATCTTCTCCAGAAATTGGAGGTTGAAAATTTCTTACACGATCACGTTCTTCAACTTCTACAATTTTATCCCTTACAATTTTAAAGTTGTTGTGGTATTTTTCAAATTTTTTAGGATTTTTGGTGGTGATATCTGCCTCACACAATGTCATTAAATCATCTACATAATCACCAGCATCAAAAACTAAACGTCTTACAGCAGAATCAGTGACTTCGTCTTGAGCCAACACAATAGGTCGAGAACTTAAAAACACCAATTTTTGTACGTATTTCATCTTATCATTGAGCGGCATTTTTAACCTTTTAAATAAATGATACACCATTTTTGAGCCTTCAAACTCATGTGTATGGAAGGTCCAACCTACTTTTTTGCTGAATTTTTTTGTTGGTGCTTTACCGATATCATGCAGTAAAGCAGCCCAACGCAACCAAACGTTATCTGTATGTTCTGAGATATTGTCAACCACTTCTAAGGTGTGGTAAAAATTGTCTTTATGTTTTTGGCCTTCAACTTCATCTATGCCTTTTAAGGCTGTAAGTTCTGGTAAAAAATGTTTGAGCAATCCTGTTTGCTCTAACAGTAAAAACCCTTTGGAAGGTGTTTTGCTTTCAAGAATTTTATTCAGTTCTACAACAATGCGTTCGTTGGTAATAATCTTGATACGTTCATTGTTTTTTGAAATAGCATTTAACGATTGTTTTTCAATTTCAAAATCAAGTTGCGT
>JAGQYS010000037.1:99954-109941 GCA_020435965.1 Flavobacteriaceae bacterium
CTGGATTTAAAGGTGTGCGAATGATTTTATCTTCTAAATCTTTTACGCCATTAAAAGGATCAAGTAAATCACCAAAATTAGATTCCTTAAGGCTCAAAGCTAAAGCATTAATAGTAAAATCTCGACGGTTTTGGTCATCTTCAAGAGTCCCATTTTCAACCACAGGATTTCTACTGTTTTCATTGTAGCTTTCTTTTCTGGCACCAACAAATTCAATTTCAAGATCTTCAAAAGGCAACATAGCAGTGCCATAAGTTTTAAAAATCTGAACTTTAGGTTGGTTGGGAAGTTTTTTAGAAACAGCTTTGGCGAGCTCAATTCCGCTACCAATGGCAACAATATCGATGTCTTTATGAGAGCCTCGATCTAGTAAAAAATCACGTACAAAACCACCAATCACATAGGCATCAAGATTTAAATCCTTTGCGGCTTCTGAAATCACTTTAAAGATCGTATGGTTTAATGCGTTTTTGTAATTCATACTCTGCTGCGAAAACAAATTAAGTTATGATCTTATAACTTTGACAGTTCCATCACTACTTAATTTAATAATTGATGAAGCCTTAGTGCAAATTTTTTCGCGCTGCAAATTTACAACATAGTCTACACCTTTTAAAATGTCTTCATGTATTTCTTTAAAGGATTTTGGAGTAGGTTGACCACTAATATTTGCTGATGTAGACACAATAGCACCATTGAATTTTCTGAGCAGTTGAAAACAAAATTCATGGTCAGGAATTCTGATGGCAATCGAATTGTCTTCAGCAATTAAATTTTGTGCTAAGTTTTGAGGATTGTCGTAAATAATGGTAATTGGATTGTCTTCAATATCCATAATATCAAAAGCAGCTTCTGGAATGTCTTTGATATACTTTTTAAGCATTCTGTCATCAGTTACCAAACAAATTAAGGCTTTGCTATCACTACGTTGCTTGAGGGTAAAAACTTTTTTTACAGCCTCTGCATTAGTAGCATCGCAACCAATTCCCCAAACTGTATCAGTAGGATAGAGGATAAGACCTCCTTCTTTAAGAACTTTTAATGCGTTGTTGATTTCTTGGTGCATTTTTATCAAACTATTTAGCAGGCAAATTTAATTCATAATAAAATATGATAATAACAAATACTTGTTTCTTTGCCATTTGGTAGAAATCAATCTGATTTAAATGCATTACTTTTGCATCATTATATTGAAATTTATTGATGAAAACAGCTTTATTGATTTCTACATACAATTGGCCAGAGGCTTTAGAATTGGTTTTGAAAAGTTTACAAAATCAAACTATAAAACCTGATGAAGTACTGATAGCTGATGATGGTTCAACTGAAAAAACAAAGTTAACAATTGATACTTTTGTAAACCAAAGCGATTTATTAATAAGGCATATTTGGCACAAAGACGATGGTTTTAAACGCTCAGAAATACTAAATAAGGCCATTGCACAAACAGATTGCGATTATATTATTCAACTGGATGGAGATTGCATCATGCACTCAAAGTTTATTGAGGATCACATAACTAATGCGAAACAAAAACAGTACTTATTTGGTAGTCGTGTTAATATTCAACAGAATTATTTAACTGAGTTATTTTCAAAAAAAAATATACATTTTGGTGTTTTTAGTAGTGGAATTAAAAAGCGAACTCGTAATATACATTCAAGCTTATTGGGAAGTTTTTATAAACCAACTAATGAGCTTTCAGAAAAATTGAGAGGTTGTAATGTTTCGTTTTGGAGAGCAGACTTTATAAAGATAAATGGTTACAATGAAGATATGATTGGTTGGGGAAGAGAGGATTCTGAAATGGTTGTTAGGTTATTGAATAATGGTGTTGTTGGGAAACGTCTGCGTTATTTGGCCATTATTTATCATATATGGCATCATGAAAAATCAAGGGAACGCTTAAATATAAATGATGAAATTCAGCAAACTACAATTAGAGAAAAATTATTAAGGTGCAAAAATGGCATTGATAAGTATTTATAATTCGTTTTTTGCCTTATCCAAATACCTAATAATAGCTTTAGCTGCACGTTCTGATGCGGTTGAACCTTCCTCAATATAAAAATTGTCTGTTGAAATCTGTTCTTGAATGGGTTTATAAGTTTTAAAGCGCTCTTTATAGTGACCTAAACTATTTTTGAGATCTTCAACTGAATTAGCAACATCACCACATTGCCAGAATCTAAAGTTATAATCGTTTTTATAATCTGCATCTGTTGGATTTAGAAAAATGCAAGGTCTAGGTGTAATAATAAACTCATACACTTGGCTAGAAACATCGCCTAAATAAATATCAGAATTTAAAATATAGGTCATATTTACACTTTCATCGCTTCCAGTATCAATTAACATATGCTCTGCTGTTTTGTATTTTTCAGGAATGCTTGATGCGTCATAACCTCCTTTATCATGAAATAGATTGATGTGAGGTGCAAATATGAGATTGAATTTATTTTGGTTATAAAAGAATTCTAAAACATCCAATCCTAAGTGATGCCAAGAAGAAAGAGGAGGCGAAAAATGCGGATTGTAAAGAACAACAGGTTTTTGGTTATTGAAAAACGTTTTGTTGCTGTGAGATTTTACAGCGTCAATTTTTGGATATCCAGCCACAACATAGTCCTTGCTCAAAAGATGTAACGTTTTCATTTGCTCATAATGGTAATTGCCAAATAACAGTTGAAAATCAAAATCCAATAAATCTTTATTATAAGAATAGGACCTGCCAACTGGTCCATGAGGAAATTTAATAAGCTTAGGAAAAACTTTGTCTCCTCTAGCATCTTTTACATATCTGTGATAATAATCTGTAAAAATAATAGCATCATAATCATTAAGAATATGAGCCATGTTTTTCTTTAACCAAAACCCTTTTCTCGGTAGTTTTCTCTTTTTAAGTGAATCTGTAAAAGCTCTAAAAGGCGATGTTGGTAGTTTTTCAACATTAACTTTATGGTTGTCAAAAAGAGCTAATGTTTTAAAAAAACAGGGCTGACAATGAGGATGTGTAAGTACTGTAACATTTTCTGTTTTAGACAATTCAACTGCAATGCTTATAAAATGATTGACGTGGTGTATTTCGTCAAGAAAAATGATAGCTATGTTATGTGCTGCTCTATTCATTTATATTCTTTTTAACTATGATCCAGAAACTTGATAATAGCTTTTGCTGCTCTTTCTGATGCCGTTGAACCATCTTCAATATAGCAATTTTCAGAATTCATTTTTTCTTGAATTGTTCTATAGGTTTCAAATGAGCCTTCTGAACTTTTTAAAGCGCCATCAAGTTCACTCATTTTTTCAATCACGTTACCACATTGCCAAAATCTGTAGTGGACATTATCTCTGTAGTTAATTTTCTCTTGGTTAATAAAAATGCATGGTCTAGGGTTAATAATAAATTCATAAACCTGACTTGATACGTCTCCTAAATAGATGTCTGCATTCTTAATGTAAACCATCTCAACACTGTTTTCACTACCTAGATCAATATGTATCTTTTTGGAATGGAAAAATGCTTCTGGTATTTGCGAAACGTCTTCCCCACCTTTACGATTAAAAAGGCTAATATGTGGTGCGAAAATTAAGTTGTAAGTGTCTTGTGATTCAAAATAATTTAATATTTGTATTCCAAATTTATACCATGAGGTGGTTTTTGGATGAAAATGAGGATTGTAAATGACCGTTTTTTTATTGTTGTTGAATATACTTGTTTTAGGTTTGCCAACTAAAGCGTCAAGTTTAGGATAGCCAATAATTTCGTAGTTGTCTAGGAGATTTTTTTCTTTTAAAATATGGTGGTCAAATTGCCCATATAACAACTTAAAGTCGAAATCTTTGATATGCTTATAATAGCCATGATCACGTCCTGAGAAACCATGCGGAACTTTAATTAATTTTGTTTTTGCATTATCCTTTTTTGCTTTTAATAAGTGTTTGTGCGAAAAACTTGAAAAAATAATGGCATCGAAGTTGTTGAAAATATATGTGCTGTTTTTTTTAGTCCAAAAATTTATTCTAGGAAGATTACGTTTTTTTAACTTATCTGTCAAACTTCTAAAAGGCTGCGTTTTAAGCTGCTCAACTTTCACGTCTTTTCCGCCCAGTTCGTTTAGTTTTTTAAATAAATAACTATGATCATCAGGATATGTTAATATACTAACGTCGTTTGCTTTAGAAAGTTCAATAGCAATGGTTATAAAATGATTTATATTATGAATGTCATTAATAAAAAAGATGCCTATTTTATTCCTTTTTGTCATTTGGTTATGCTCAAACTTAAATTATCATTCAATATTCCTATACATTGTCCACAAATACAAGTAGCGTTTAAACACGGCAAAGGCACTGGTATAAGCTAAAATAAACCCTTCTTTGCCATCTAAAAAGCCGAGACGAATTAAGTATTGATGCCAAAAGCGATAGCATGGCCTTATTAAAAAGTGATACAAATTAGGCCTCACGTTTTTATTGTATAGTGCTTTAGCTTGTAGTTTGCTATAATGTGTTAGCTTGTTGTTGTAATGATCAAAACCTTTATACGAAAAATGATCGCTTCTGTGTTTTAAGCTGCCAATGTTGCCATCAATCTCTAAGGTTTCGTGCACCAAACTGTTACTGTATTTAGCCTTACTTTTTTTAAAGATTCTAACAACTGCATCATTCTGGAAACCACTGTATTTGATGCATTTGCCCATAAAATAAAAATTCCGTTTTACTTTAAATGCATCAGCAGTTCCGGGATTGGCAATGGAAGATTTTATTTCTTCGGCTAGATCTTGATTAATACTTTCATCCAAATCAAAAAACACAACCCATTCATGCTTGGCTTGTTGCAAGGCAAGGTTTTTTTGGTTGGAGAAATTATCAAAATCCCTAATCAAAACTATTGCACCAAGTGACTTGGCAAGCTCAACAGTATTGTCAGTGCTATCAGAATCTACAATGATAATTTCATCAGCAAATGATAAACTCTTTATGAATTTTTCAATATGAGCTTCTTCATTGTAAGATATGGCTAAGGCGCTAATCATTTATCGTTGTAAATTTGTGTAGATTTGTCAGCAAAAGTAGTGAAACAATCCCAAATTTAATTTGGGATCTCATCAAATTAAAATATTGCTTAAATAGATTCTAACTAAAATGGCTCGCTTACCAATTTTAATGTATCATAATATAGCACAAAACGAAAGTGTTGGGCTCACCATATCTGAAAAAAACTTAGATGCTCAGTTTAAATATTTGAGTGACAATGGCTATCAAACGTATCATTTCTCAGAGCTTGAAGGGTTAAAGCAGTCTAACAGTTTGCCCAAAAAATCAGTAATCATAACGTTTGATGATGTGTATGTGAGCCAGCTAACATTTGCTTATCCTTTACTTAAAAAATACAATCTAAAAGCTAGTTTTTTTATTCCTTTTGCTTATGTTGGAGGTTTGGACGATTGGAACACAGCCAAAGAACCCATCATGTCAGTGGAGCAATTACAGGCCTTAGATTCAAGCATTGTAGAATTAGGGCTACATTCCTTTGCACATAAAAATTACACAAAATTAGCGCCTAACGAGGTTCAGGAGGATTTTATAAAGTGTCAGGAATTTGTAAGTCAAAACAATTTGAATGTTCAGAATATATTGGCATATCCTTATGGTAAGTATCCTAAAAAGAATCCAGGGAAAAAGTTGTTTTTTAATATCCTTAAAGCCAATCAAATTGCCTTTGCTTTACGAATTGGTAATAGAATTAATACGTTTCCGTTTAAAAATAACTATGAAATTCAGCGCATAGATATTAAAGGTGAAGATTCGCATTTAAAATTTAAGATGAAATTACGTTTTGGGAAATTGAAATTATTTTAAACCTTTCTGAAGTAAAATTAGTTTGGCATACCTGGAAAACACACCATACGCATTAATGCCAGCAACGGCCAAACCTGGAACTCCATCACGAAAACCACCACGTAAAATATAACTACTAAAAAAACGGTAAAAAGGCTTAAAAGCTAAGTGAAAATAAGTAGCTTTTTTTCCTTTCTTCTTCATTTGTTCAGCCTGAAACCAAGCGTAACTATCTTTTTTATTAATGTAATGCTGTAAGCCCTTGTAGGTATAGTGAAGTACTGGAGCATCTAATTTTCCAATAGAGCCATTAATTATTAATTTCTCATGCACACTGCCTTCAAAATGGCAATCACTTCTTAGCACCAAACGTGTCACATAATTATAGTGATGATACAGGAAACGGTTCATAAAAAAATGTGGAAACTTAAGTTTGTAACCACTATGCTTCCCTGAATTTATAGCTTCTAAAATCTGACTTTGTAATTTGTAAGGAATCCGCTCGTCTGCATCAACAAACAACACCCAATCACAGGTGGCAAATTGTAAGGCATGATTTTTTTGGTTAGAAAAATTATCAAACTTTCTCTGTACTATCTTGCAATCAAAAGTACTGACTATGTCAATTGTTTTGTCAGTACTAAACGAATCTACCACAATAATTTCATCAGCAAATGCCACTGATAGTAAAGCACGTTCAATATATGCTTCCTCATTATAAGTTGGTATGATTGCAGAAAGAGTTTTCATAGTGCAAACTTAATAAAAACAGGGCAAGAAAATAGCTAATAGTATAAAACTGATTTTATATACTTAAATTTGCAACATTAATATTGCAGATAAATTTAGAAACATGAATACATTAGCAGTCACAGTTATTGTGAGCACCTATAACTCAGAAGAATGGTTAAGAAAAGTACTGGAAGGCTATAAACACCAAACCTATGAGAATTATGAGGTTTTAATAGCTGATGATGGTTCAAGGGAAACCACAAAAAAACTCATTGAAGATTTTCAAAAAGATTATCCTGTAGTTCTCAGACATATTTGGCATGAAGATAAGGGTTATAGACGTCAGCGTATTCTAAACAAAGCCATTATGGATGCCAAGAACGACTACATTTTGTTTACAGATGGCGATTGTATTCCGCGAAAGGATTTTGTTGAAGTTCATGTGAAATTTGCTGAAAAAGGATATTTTTTATCAGGAGGTTATTGCAAACTGCCAATGAAAACAAGTGAAGCCATTTCATCTGAAGACATTAAAAATGAAAATTGTTTTGATGTTAATTGGTTAAAACAGCACGATGCCTTAGGGAAAAAGCAGCAGCTGAAACTAAAAGCTGGCGAAACACTGGCAAAAGTTTTAGATGTAGTTACACCAACAGGAGCAACGTTCAATAATTGTAATTCATCTGCATGGAAAGACGATTTGATTGCTATAAACGGTTACGACGAACGTATGCAGTATGGAGGTCCTGATCGTGAATTGGGAGAGCGTTTAATTAATTACGGAATCAAAACTAAGCAAATACGCTACAAAGCAATATGTTTGCATTTAGACCATGCTAGAGGTTATAAAACCAAAGAATCATTAGATCGCAACCTTAAAATACGTAAAGACGTCAAAGCCAATAACACCAAGTGGACAGATTATGGCATTGTACAAAATTAAAGTATGAGCCTTGATATTTCTGTTATAATAAGCACCTATAATCAGCCAATATGGCTAAAAAAAGTGTTAATTGGTTACGAACAACAAACCTTTAAAAACTTTGAAATTATTATTGCTGATGATGGTTCTACAGAAGATACTAAAGCAATCATTGAGCAATTTAAAAGTACATCCAGGCTAACCATTACTCATGTCTGGCAAGAAGATGATGGTTTTAGAAAAACCAGAATCCTAAACAAAGCCATAAAAAAATCAAAAACTTCTTATTTGATTTTTACTGATGGCGACTGTATACCAAGAGCAGATTTTGTTGCAACTCATTTAAAACTCAAAAAAGAAAACAGTTTTTTATCTGGTGGTTATTTCAAGTTGCCTTTATCTATTTCTGAGGACATTACAGAAGAGGATATCAAATCGCAACGTTGTTTTAATAAAAAGTGGCTTATCCAACAAGGCCTTAAAAAAAGTTTCAAGACCAATAAACTTACAGCGTCAGGGTTTAAGGAACAGTTTTTAAATACAATGACACCAACCAAAGCAACATTTGATGGCATGAATGTGTCTGTCTGGAAAAATGATGTTGTTGAAGTGAATGGTTTTGATGAGCGTATGGCTTATGGTGGCGAAGATAGAGAACTTGGTGAACGTTTAATGAACCTTGGCATTAAACCTTTGCAAATACGTTATAGTGCTATCTGTTTGCACTTAGACCACAAACGTTCTTATGTGAATGATGAGGCTTTAGCTAAAAATCGAGCCATTAGAAAAGCAACCAAAAAAAATAAACTTATTTGGACTAATTTTGGGCTAATCAGGAAGTGATAGCTTTTTTGTAAACTCCAATCTTCCAATAGGTTTTTGCTTCGGAAGTGGTTACGGTTTTAAAATCTATTTGTTGTAAAGTGTCAATTTCAAAATACTCCCAAGAGCCAGCACCTTCTCTGTATATGGAGTTAATGATAATGCCATTTTCGGTTAAAGCATCCATCATAATTTGCAATACCTTGGCTTTTTCAGAATCATGAACATAATAAAAGGCTTCGTTAAAAACAATGACGTCATATTTTTGTTCTGGCTTGAAGTAATGTAAATCGGCTACCTTAAAAACAGCTTTATCAAGCTGTTTTTCATTGGCTTGCTTTATAGACTCTGACGAAAAATCCATACCAACAAATTCTTTATAGTTTTTAGTGTTCATACGTTTACACAAAATACCTTCGCCACAACCTAAATCCAAAACTAAAGGATTTTGGTTACCATATTTTGTGATAAAATCAATAATGGTGGCATAGCGTTCGCGCTCAATGTCGTTACGCAGATTTTTCCAACGACCACTTTTGTATTGCCTGTTCCAGCGTTGCTTACGTCTCCAATTATGAAATTTATCAATAATGTTCATAGTGTTAAGATTTAATATGTTGCTTTAAAAACACATCTAATTTTTTAATAATCAACTCTGGAGTAAGTTCACGATAAAGCTGTGTTGGGTTTTTTTCAATGGCTTTGCGGTCTTCTCTTGTGGTGCTGTCAAAAAGTTCTGGCTTTTCTTCTAAAAGATGAATGGATTCATGCATAGTGCCATCTTCAAAACTTGCCCAATGGTCTTTTAAAATATAAGGGGAATAAATTGTAAATGTTGGTTTGTTTAAAGCTTTCGCCATATGTACACTTCCACCTTCATTAGCGACTAGAATATCGCATTTGTTCATGAGTCTAATAAACCCTCTTACAGAATTTTCATAAATATCTAAATGAATCTGGTCTTTGTCTTTGCATTGTTCGTAAATTTTTAAAGCTTCTGATTTTTGATGAGGAGCATAGTTAAAGAGTATGTTGGCTTTATAGGTTGTTGTGATGTGATTCACTAAGTCTGCAACATAATCATAAGGCATCGATTTTTGTGGTGTACTACCTAAAACACCAAGCATAATCACTGGTTTTTTTAAATGGTCAATCTTTTTATACTGTTGTTCTGCATCAGTTAAAAACAATTTCGGAGTGTAATCTGCATGTTTAATAGGGAACACGGCATCAATGATATTTATTCTGTCTTCAATAGCTTTTCCGCAAGACATAGAGCTTTTATCTAGAAAGTTAACTGGATGTGTATAAAAAGGAAGTTTAAGGGTTTTGTGTTTTCGTTTAAAACCTATTCTGTATTCAGATCCAGAAAGCAAACACATAATTCGGCTTTGAAACTTGGAATACGCATCAAAAATAATGTCGTAACCAGCTTTTCTGATAGCTAAAGATTGTTTTAATAAGTTGATAGGGTTCTTTAACTCTTTATCCTTAACCATTATAATCTTGTCAATATTCGGATTGTTTTCCAGGACAGCACTAGCATAGTCGTATGTAAAAAAATGAACCTCACTTTCTGGGAACACAGTTTTGATATTGTTTGCAATTATGGAGCTTAGTAAGACATCACCAATGCGTTTGTTTTGAATAATGAGGATTTTTTTCAT
>JAGQYS010000037.1:110015-130038 GCA_020435965.1 Flavobacteriaceae bacterium
GCAAATTATTGTTTTTTCTGCTTTTATTAAAATTTCATTTGGTATATCTTTGAATACTATGATTAAGCCAAAACAGGTTGTTTGTATTCACCCTAATTACAAGCATTTAACTTCTGAAATTCCAAACCAAATTAACCAGATTCATGGTGAGGATGATCATGTTTTTAATAATGGGCGAAATTTAATAGCCAAAGTTGAAGTCGAAGATGAGCAGCTTTCCATCAAATCATTTAAAGTTCCCAATGTTTTTAATGCATTGGTGTATAAATTCTTTAGAAAATCCAAAGCGAAGCGTTCTTATGAATTTGCCAATAAGCTTATAGAATCAGGTATTTTGACACCTTTTCCAGTAGCTTATATTGAAGAATTTAATCCTCTAGGCTTACAGCGAAGTTTTTACATCAGTAAGCATCTTGATTATGATTTCGATTTTAGGGAACTCATACACAACCCGAAGTTTCCAGATAGAGAGACTATTTTAAAACAGTTTACCGAGTTTACATTCAGGTTGCACGAAAACAACATCAATTTTTTAGACCACTCACCAGGAAACACTTTGATTATTAAGGAAGCTGATGGGAATTACAATTTTTATCTGATTGATTTAAACCGAATGCAATTTGAAACCATGAGTTTTGACAAGCGTATGCATAACTTCAGACGTTTATGGTTATCTAAAGCCATGATAAAAATTATGGCTGCCAAATATGCCGAATTGTATGGCAAAACTTATGACGAAACGCACAGTTTAATGTTAATGCATAGTCGAGCCTTTCAAAAGAAAATTGACTCTAAAAAACTTAGGAAATCTGGGAGAAAAATGAGGTTTAAAACAACAAGTTAAACAGCTACATTGTATTCTCTTAAAGCATCGTTTAATGATGTTTTTTTGTTGGTGCTTTCTTTGCGTTTTCCAATAATCAAAGCACACGGAACTTGATAGTCGCCAGCAGGAAATGTCTTCGTATAACTTCCAGGAATAACCACAGAACGTTCTGGCACAACACCTTTTGTTTCAACAGGTTTGTCACCAGTGACATCAATAATTTTAGTACTCATGGTCAACACCACGTTAGCACCTAAAACAGCTTCTTTTTCAATACGAACACCTTCTACAACAATACAACGCGAGCCAATAAAAGCACCATCTTCAATAATTACAGGAGCAGCTTGTAAAGGTTCCAATACGCCACCAATACCAACACCTCCAGATAAATGCACGTTTTTGCCAATTTGAGCACAACTTCCAACGGTTGCCCAAGTATCTACCATAGTGCCTTCGTCTACATAAGCACCAATGTTTACATAGCTTGGCATTAAAATGGTTCCAGATGAAATATAAGCACCATAACGAGCTACTGCATGAGGCACAACTCTGATCCCTTTTTCGGCATAATTGGTTTTTAAAGGAATTTTGTCATGATATTCAAAAATGCCAACCTCAAAGGTCTTCATTTGTTGGATTGGGAAGTACATTACCACAGCTTTTTTAACCCACTCATTTACTTGCCAACCATTGTTTTTTGGTTCTGCAACACGTAGTGTTCCAGCATCAAGTTCAGAAATTACTTGTCTAATGGATTCTACTGTTTTTAAATCTTTTAAAAGGTCTCTATTGTTCCAAGCACTTTCAATTATGGTTTTTAAATCCGTCATTTTTGTTCAATTTGAAACAAAGATAAAGGGATATTTTTATTTTACTTGCAATGAATGTGACTTAATTACAACAACAGTGTCTTAAAAGTACATGTTAACAACATTAACCTTAAAGTTAGTTTTTTTGATTGATTGAATAGGTATCATAGATACTTGACTAAACATGATTAGGTTGGTTGGAACGCTCTTAAATTCTAAGAGCGTTTTTTTATGTATTTTTGTGTTTTGTATTATGGGGAGAATTTTAGCAATAGACTACGGAAAAGTAAGAACAGGAATTGCGGTAACAGACGAGTTGCAGCTTATTGCTTCTGGGCTTACTACTGTATCAACAAAGGAATTACTGCCTTTTTTAATCTCTTATGTTCAAGCTGAGAAAGTTGATGTTTTTATAGTTGGTTTGCCAAAACAAATGAACAATGAACTATCTGAAAGTGAAACTTTAATACGTCCATTTCTTGATAAATTAGAGAAAAAATTCCCAAATATTCCAATTGAACGTGTTGATGAACGTTTTACCTCAAAAATGGCGTTTCAAACTATGATAGATAGTGGTTTGAAGAAAAAACAACGACAAAACAAAGCGCTTATTGATGAAATAAGCGCAACCATTATATTACAGACCTATCTTTTAAGTAAGTGATTTTTACGTCATACAACTTTTAATCGATAAATTTATTCTTTTAATCGACAAAAAATATATATGATAGTTTTATCTAATATTTTTATTTAAATATTGTTAAGAGGCTAATACTTAATTTAAACCCCAAAATTGTATGAAACACAATTACTTTTTTACTGCGCTAATAGTCACATTTTTTTATTTAGGAAATGTAAATGCACAATCTTGCCCACCAACAGGTTTTTCAAACACTGGTGGTAATACCTTGTACTTTCTTTACGACTCTGGAACATCTTTATGTGTTGACAGACCAACAACTGTAACAATTGGTGCAAGTGTTTTTACACGAACAGCATGTGATGACCTTGCTTCAGTTTACCAACTGACTTCAGGATCACCAATTTCACCAACCAATACGTTTACAGCAGATTTTGGTTATGGAACTTGCGAATATACAGATGGTACTTTGACAGATGAGAATTTGTCATTGGAAGATTTCAAACTAAAACTTTCTCAGTTAAAGGTATTTCCAAACCCAGTTTTAAATGATGATAAACTTTTTATTTCATTTGAAAATGTAATTTCAACCAATATCAAGTTATTTAATGTTACAGGGAAATTAGTTTTGGAAGATTCGATTATCAGTTTAAATTCAAAAGCTATAAATATCAGTGGTTTGACTAATGGTGTTTATTTGCTGCAACTTACAAATGGAAAAGCTTCAGTAACCAAAAAAGTGGTTATAATGAAATAATACAAATCCATTTTAAATAATTAAAAACTCCTAGCTTTAGGAGTTTTTTATTTATAAAATTATAATATCCTAATAAGAATTGTATTTTTGCAGCTTAAATTTAAGAGTAAACAATGACCTTACCAATTATAGCCTATGGTGATCCAGTTTTAAGGAAAAAAGCGACTGTTATTTCGCCTGATTATCCAGAACTGAAAGCCTTAATTGATAATATGTACGAAACCATGTACAACGCTTATGGTGTCGGTTTGGCTGCACCACAAATAGGACTGTCTATTCGTTTGTTTTTAGTTGATACATCGCCTTTTGCTGAAGATGAAGGACTGACTGAAGAAGAACAAAAACAACTTAAAGATTTTAAGTGCACGTTTATAAATGCCAAAATATTGCATGAAGAAGGTGACGATTGGGCGTTTAATGAAGGCTGTTTGAGCATACCCAATATTCGTGAGGATGTATTCAGACAACCTAAAATAAAAATACAATATCAAGATGAAGATTTTAATGAACACATCAAGGAATTTGATGGGCTCTTAGCTCGCGTTATCCAACATGAATATGATCATATTGAAGGTGTTTTGTTTACAGATAAAATTTCGAGTTTTAAAAAGCGATTAATAAAAAGGAAACTTCAAAATATATCTAAAGGAGACATTTCGGTTGATTATAAAATGAAATTTCCTAATATTTCCAAGAAAAGATAAAACTGATTTAATACGTTAAAATAAAATATATGAGCCTAGAAAAGGTATTGTCAATTTCAGAAAAACCAGGATTGTTTAAACTAATTACACAAACAAGAAATGGGTTTATTGCAGAATCATTAATAGATGGTAAACGCTTATCAGTTAACATGCACAGTAATGTTAGCTTGTTAAGTGAAATAGCCATTTATACTTTAACTGAAGAAGTTCCTTTAATACAAGTTCTTAAAAAAATTAAGGATAAAGAAAACGGTAAAACAACAAGTATTACACATAAAAGCAGTAAGGATGAGCTTGAAGAATACTTTTTTGAAGTATTGCCAGATTATGATGAAGACAGAGTATATGCTAGTGATATTAAAAAAATAATACGTTGGTACAATCTGCTTCAAGAAAACAAAATGTTGAATCTTCTAGAAGATGAGGACACGCAAAAAGATGAAGAGGAATAAAAAAACAGCTCTTTTGAGCTGTTTTTTAAATAGGTTAATAAATTCAGATAGATAATTAAAAAATAATTATCTGATTTTTAAAGTTGGAAACGAAAAAAGGGGAAGATTTCCCCTTTTTAAATGTTTGAAACCTTTAAACAAAAGTATTTTTAAATCCCTCTAAAATAACAGTCAAAAGCTTCTAATAATAGAAATCGAATACAAAAATGATATGAATCCAATTTTGTATTTTAAAATAGTAATTAATACGGTAAAAATAAAAAATATAACGCTTTAAGCATAAGACACATCAAATTACTTATTAACAAAAAGACCATGTATTGTGTTAATTTGCTCACGAAAAACTATTTTGGTAAGATAAAGCTTACCTTTATTACCTTAAATAATAATTTTGTTTAAAACTTACACTAAAGAATTTAGTTATAATTTAAAGCTTGCAACTCCAGTAATGCTGGGCATGCTTGGTCATACATTTGTAAGCTTAGTAGACAACATCATGGTTGGTCAGCTGGGTACAGCCGAATTAGCTGCAGTATCGCTTGGAAACAGTTTTATTTTTATTGCCATGTCTTTGGGTATTGGGTTTTCAACAGCTATAACTCCATTAATCGCTGAGGCTGATTCAGAAAATAATTTTAAAAAAGGAAAATCTTCATTTAAACACGGTTTGTTTTTGTGTACTGTTTTAAGTGTTCTACTATTTCTTCTCATATTGGTATCAAAACCGTTAATGTATTTAATGAAACAACCTGAAGAAGTTGTTGTTCTCGCTATTCCTTATTTAGATTTGGTTGCATTTTCATTAGTTCCACTTATAATTTTTCAAGGATTCAAACAGTTTAGTGATGGTTTGTCTATGACCAAATATCCTATGTATGCTACTATTTTAGCAAACATCATTAATGTGGTTCTTAATTACATATTAATATTTGGTAAGTTTGGATTTCCACAAATGGGAATTGTAGGAGCTGCAATAGGCACCTTAGTGTCTCGATTTGTAATGCTTTTCTTTTTATGGTGGTTGCTAAAAGGAAAAGAAAAGTCTAAAAGTTATGTCACTCAGATTAAGCTATTCAGTTTAGATAAAAAAATGATTAAAAAAGTACTGAATTTAGGCTTTCCAAGTGCAATGCAGATGTTTTTTGAAGTCGCCATATTTACAGCAGCTATTTGGCTAAGTGGTACACTTGGAAAAAATCCGCAAGCAGCCAATCAAATAGCATTAAACTTATCATCCATGACCTTTATGGTGGCAATGGGCTTAAGCGTTGCAGCCATGATTAGAGTAGGTAACCAAAAAGGATTAAGAGATTTTTACGAACTAAGACGAATAGCCATTTCTATATTTATGCTTGGTCTGTTATTAGCCTTTGTATTTGCTGTTTTATTTTTAGTGTTCCATAATATGTTGCCTAAGCTGTATCTAGATTATGATGATCTCACTAATTTTATGGATAATTCAGAAGTGGTTTCTATCGCTTCAACATTACTTATTGCAGCAGCTATTTTTCAATTGAGCGATAGTGCACAAGTTATTCTTTTAGGAGCTTTAAGAGGATTGCAAGATGTTAAAATACCAACAATGATTACTTTTATTGCTTATTGGTTAATAGGTTTCCCTGTAAGTTATTATTTAGGGAAAGAAGATGTTTATGGAAGCTTTGGAATTTGGATGGGACTTATAGCTGGATTGACTTCAGCTGCAATTTTATTATATTTTAGGTTTAACTATCTTACAAAACGTTTAGTTTTACAAGAACAACAAAATATGAGTTAATATGGAACTTCCTAAGTTTATTCTTGGCGATAATACAGATTTTGAGAATGCTATTTTTGTGATTCATACCGAATTTCCAAGGTTTGTGATTAATCTCGAAAATGATGACATAGAATGGTTTGAAGATTTTGACGCTCAAGATGAAAAAGAACTTTTAGACGAAATGGAAAACCTTATAGATGAAGCTTCTAAGTTTTACGACAGAGAGGTTTCAAGATATGATGATTAATTTTTTTTATGCTTGATCAATTAGTACAATTAGATACAGAATTATTTATTTTTTTAAATGGACTAGGTTCAGAAACTTGGGATCAATTTTGGCTAATCTATACAAACAAGATTAATTGGATTCCGTTCTATGTTATTCTAGGGTATTTGATGTTTAAAAGGCTGAATACAAAAATGTTTGTTTTAACTCTTGTAGTGATTGTTTTAATGATTTCATTTACAGATCAAGGAACTAATCTGTTTAAGAATGTTCTAGTAAAACGGTTGCGTCCTTGTCATGTTCCTGATATTATGGAAGTGATGCGACTTGTAAGATCGTGGTGTGGTGGACAGCATGGATTCTTTTCAGGACATTCATCAAACTCTATGGCTATTGCCATATTTTCTAGTTTGTTGCTGAAAGATAAATATAAATATGTGCCTTATGTTTTGATTATATGGGCTCTATTAATGGGATATAGTCGAATTTACGTTGGTGCACATTATCCACTTGATGTCCTATGCGGATTTATTTTTGGAGGCTTATCTGGATTCGGATTTTATAAATTGGATACATATTTACAATCCAGATTTCAATTGAAATAGATTAGTTGATGCTTTATTTCTGAGTAAGCCTGTAATAGTTGTAACTTAACCTATCTTTATAACCTCTAGTGCCTTCCGAAACTGTGTTTAAACTGTAAGTTGTTATAAACTCAATAGTATAGTTTTGTTCAAGTTTTTCTAGGTCTTCTTTTTGTGCAGTTTGAACAATAATGTTTAAGGGTTCATTCTGATTTTCTAAATTGTTAATATCAAAAGGTTTTATTTTTCCACCATAATTCCAAATAATTTCTGGCGAAGGATCTCCAAGACTAAAAAGATCTTCTGATGCTTTATCAAGTTCCACTTTGAGAGAGCTTATAGGGTTGTAGTTATCTTGTTTTAAGTATATGCTTAATGGAACTACAAACAAGAAAACAGCAACCATAAAACCAATGCACAAGTAAAAAACAAATTTAATTTGCTTTTTTATTAAAGCTTTTAAAAGTAAAACACCAAGTGCAAACAAAACTATTGCAGCTAAGGAAAATTGAAGCCATCCAGAGGTTAAAGTGTCTTTTAACAACAAATAGCCAGCAACAGGAAAAGCTAACCCAATCAGACTAATTAAGCCAAAATTAAAGTACACAGGAACGGTTTCACGTTTATCTGTTAAATTTTTAAATCTCCTGAATAAGTATTCAATATAAAAACCAACATTCAATGCTAACGGAATTAAAACAGGCATTAAATACCTCGATTTTTTCTCAGGAATAATAGAGAGTAAAACCACAGCTAAAAGCGTCCAAAGCAACGTAAATTTATAAGCTTTTAAATGACTGACCCTTGTCTTTAAATATGGATATAGCAAACTAACAAAAGCTGGAATGGTCCATAATCCGCTTTGCGTAAAAAAGCTCCAATAATAATAAAAAGGTCTGACGTTGTAACTGGACCAATTGCCAGTTTCTTTTTTAGTAATTTCTAAAAAGGTTTCCGGATCAGCATATCTAACATACAAATACCACCAACCTCCAATTACCAAAGCTAAAAGCAATAAAGAAAACACTGAAAACCATTTTGCCTTAAAGTGTTTGTACTTATAGACTAAGCCATAAGCTATTAAAAAGGGAAGTAATAAGGCATAAAACGATATTGGTCCTTTGCTCATGATTGAAAGCCCAATACAAACTCCAGCCATTAAGGTGTGCTTCCAGTAACCCTTATCCTTGCCAAATAATTGAAACAAGTGGTATATGCCAATCAGCATGAAGCCGTGTGTAAAAATATCCCAAGGTGCTTCTATAACAATACCAATCACATAAAACGAAGTGAGTGTTAATAAACCATTAATAAGGCTGTGTTGTTTATTTTTCAATAATTGATTGCTTAACAGGTAATTGTATTTTGCCAAAGCTATAACCATTAAAAAACCAGGTAAACGCATTGCAAACACACTTTTTATTCCAAAGAAAAAAGCCGAAATGGCAGCCAACCACGTTGGTAAAGGTGGTTTTTGGTAACGTGGTTCACCATTCATAGTTGTCAATAACCAATTGCCATCTGTGAGCATTTCACGAGCTGTGATAAAATTACGAGCTTCCATGATAGTGACTTCAAGCACATCCATGTTGAAAGCTAACATTATGATGGCAATCACTGCTATTGAAAGTTTCGGATTATGTTCAATCAGTTTGATAATCATCTTTGTGCAATAAAATTAAATTTCTGATGTAAATGATAGAACCCAACAAATGGCCAATAAAAAGTACAGGATCCTTTCTAAACACAGCATAAGCTAATATTAAGGTAGAACCAACCAAACTCAATAACCAAAATCCTAAAGGTAAGGTAGAAGTTTTCTTGTGTTCTGAATACAACCATTGATATACAAAACGCAATGTAAACACAATTTGAGAAACAATGCCAAGCCATAATAACCAATTCGGAATTGCTTCATTTTTGAAAAGTAAATCTTTGTCAATAACATTATTGTTGAAGTAGTAAACAACAATTAAAGTAGGCACACTGTAAAGTAAAAAACGAGTGAACCAATGAAAACGTTGCCATTGATTTTGCAATTGAAGATTTCTGATGTAAATAAAATAGGTAAGAGCCTGACCTAACATAATGGCGAAATCATTTCGCAAATAACCATAAATAAAGAGGAGAAAAGAAGCTATTAAACTCAGTGTCCAAAACAGGGTTGGCGTGATGACTTTTTTTTCCCTTTCAGAAGATATCCATTGTATAATTAATCTCGATGAGAATAGTATTTGGGCAATAAAGCCAATGGTATATATCAACCAGTTGCTCATAAATCGTGTTTAGCAACTTTATAATTAATGTACTTACGCTTCATCCATAAATAAGCAAAACAATCAGCCAATGGACCAAAAAGTCTATTCCATAAACCAAATTTTGCTTGTCCAGCAATTCTTGGATAATGTCTCACCGGAATTTGAATAATTTTACCTTCTTGTAACAAAATCATGGCTGGCAAAAAACGATGCAACCCTTTAAACATTGGAATGCGTTTGGCATAATCTGTTTTTATCACTTTTAAAGGGCAACCAGTATCATCCATGCCATCATGAGTAAACGCACGTCTGATACCATTAGCAATAGTAGAAGACATGTTTTTTACAAATGAATCTTTTCTATTGGCTCTTACTCCTGTAACTAAGTCATGGTCATTAATATGTTCTAAGAGTAAATTAAAATCTTCAGGATTGGTTTGCAGATCAGAATCTATATAGCCAACCAATTCAGTAGTTGCATAATCAAAACCAGCTTTAATGGCAGCACTCAAACCTTTGTTAGCTTCAAAAGAAATGTAATTAAAATTGTCATTTCTATTACAAATGGATTCAATAATAGCTTGACTATTGTCTTTGGAGCCATCATTGACAAACAAAATGCAGGTTTTTTTTGTAGCTATTTTAGAATAGGCTAGCAGCTCTTTTTCAACACGTTCAAGATTATCTTCTTCATTATAAACAGGAACAATAATGGTAAATTGAAAACTCATTGATGCTTAGTTAGTAAGTGCAAAAATATTCTTTTTTAATTAACATTAACGAATACTACTTTTTAAATATAAAAAAGATGTTAAATTGCAGCATCAAAATACAACAATGAATATTTTAGTTACAGGTATTGCAGGTTTTATTGGCTCACATACTGCAGAAAGATTGCATGATTTAGGGCATAAGGTAATAGGTGTCGATAATTTTAATGACTACTACAGTTTAGACTTAAAACAATTAAACGCAAAGTCATTGGAAGATAAAGGTGTTAAGATCATTAAAAAAGATCTTAGAGATACTGATTTAACTTCAGTATTGCCTAATGATATTTCTTATATTTTCCATTTTGCGGCACAACCAGGGATTTCTGCTACCTCATCGTTTGAAGACTATTTTACCAACAACGTCATAGCTACCAAAAACTTAGTTGATTATGCTTTGCAATGTAAAGGGTTAAAACTATTTGTAAATATTGCTACCTCGTCTATTTACGGTTTGGAAGCAACGTTTCCAGAAAGTGTTGCCGTAAAACCAGCATCACATTATGGTGTGACCAAATTAGCTGCAGAGCAATTGGTGCTTCAAAAGAGTAGAGAGCAGCAAATGAAAGCTTGTTCATTGCGATTGTATTCAGTGATTGGGCCTCGTGAACGTCCTGAAAAAATGTACACCAAACTAATTGCCTGTGGATTAAATGACAAAGCGTTTCCGCTTTATCAAGGCAGTGATAAGCACTTACGTAGCTTTACTTATGTTGGTGATATTGTTGATGGTGTTGTAAGTGTTATTGGAAATGAAGCTAAAATTGATGGCGAAGTCATTAACCTTGGAACCGAAGTAGAGCATACCACACAGGAAGGTATTGAAGCGGTTGAAAAAATACTTGGCAAATCCATTAACATCAAGGTAGTGCCAAAACGTGCTGGAGACCAATCGCGTACCAAAGCCAATATTGATAAAGCTAGGCGTTTGCTTAATTACAATCCGCAAACCACATTGTTAGAAAGTGTGAGGCATCAAGTGAATTGGTATAAGGAGAATTTTTTATAGGTAAAAAAACACTGTTCTATTTTTAAAGGGAGTAATCCTATTTATTTAAAATAAAAGGCAACCCAAAGGCTTGCTTAAAGCTGAAAAACAAAAGTAGTTTATAAATTTACATTATGTCAAAACAGCTTAACCAACTTGAGGCGACAGCCATCTGTGGTAATGATATTAGTTCATCTTGCTTATATGTTTCGGCACTTGCAATAGTTTATGCTGGGCAATATGCTTGGATCTCATTATTGATGGTTGGTTTGGTTTTGTTTTTATTTAGACGTATTTATGGTGAAGTGGTTGGAGCTTTACCATTTAATGGAGGTGCATATAATGCCTTGTTGAATACAACCAAGAAATCCACGGCGTCTTTAGCGGCATCTTTAACAGTATTATCTTATATGGCAACCGCTGTCATTTCTGCTAGTGAAGCAATAAAATATGCACATAGCATTTGGAGTGTAATTCCAGTAATTCCAGTAACCATTGGTCTTTTATTAGTGTTTATGGGATTGGTTATTTTGGGTATAGGAGAATCATCTAAAGTTGCAATTGCTATTTTTATATTTCATTTGGTTTCTTTAACGCTGCTTTGTGGGTTTTGTATTTTTTATTTGTTTAATAATGGCTATGAAACCCTCATTTCAAATTTTAACGCACCGCTTCAAAGCAGCATTTTTACTGCTTTGTTTTTAGGATTTTCAGCTGCAATGTTAGGTATAAGCGGTTTTGAAAGTTCTGCAAATTATGTTGAAGAGCAGAAAAAAGGAGTGTTCCCAAAAACACTGAGGAATATGTGGATTGTGGTAACTGTTTTTAATCCACTAATTGCATTTTTGTCATTGTCCATTATACCAATATCAACAGTAATTGAAAATCAAGATGCTTTATTATCCATCATGGGAAAAACAGTAAAAGGAAATTGGCTTTCTTTATTGGTTAGTATCGATGCAACTTTGGTTTTAAGTGGTGCTGTACTTACCTCGTTTGTTGGTGTTGGTGGTTTAATGAAGCGTATGGCATTAGATAGGATTTTACCAAAGGTTTTGCTTAAAAAAACCGCAAAAGGAAGCAATTACTTGATTTTTATTTTGTTTTTTGGGCTTTGTGTTTCCATCTTATTAATTACCAAGGGTGATTTAGCCAAATTGGCAGGCGTTTATACAATTGCATTTTTGTCTGTTATGTTTTTATTTGGAGTTGGAAATTTATTGTTAAAGATTAATCGTTCTCGTTTACCAAGACCTGAAAAGTCTAGTTGGACAGGACTTTTAATTGGTGTAGTGTCAGTTAGTGCTGCTATTATAGGCAATGTGATTTTAAACCCTGAATATTTGGCGATTTTTATGGAATATCTTATTCCTACTTTGGCAATAGTTTTTTTTATGTTTCATCGTACAAAAATTTATAAATTATTCTTAATAATCCTAGGCTATGTTTTTCCACAAAAAAACGCAATTTTTTTAAAACTCAATAACATCATAAAAAAAGCGCTTAACAACATTAATAATCAACAATTTGTATATTTTACAAATCATGATGATGTTGCTGTTTTAAACAAAGTTTTGCAATATATTTTAGAAAACGAATCTACCAAAAAGTTAAAAATTGTAACTGTTTTAGGTAAAGGGGAAACCATTGCTTTAAACCTTAAAAAAGATATTGAAACGCTAGATAGGGCTTATCCATTAATCAATGTCGAATTTATTGTAGAGCCAGGTGTTTTTGGGCCTGAAAAAATTAAAGAATTGTCTAAGCGTTGGCAAATTCCAACAAATTTCATGTTTATTGCATCTCCAGGGCACAAATTCCCTTATAAAATTCAAGATTTGGGTGAAGTAAGATTGATTATTTAAATGTACATTTTATTCCAATAAATATGAGTTGTTTGATGCTAAGGTTCAATGGCTTTAATATTCTAACAATCAAAATTTTTTGGTTTATTAAATTAATAAAACAATACTATTCATTTTAAGCTCTTAAGTTTTCTTTGCGCCAATTTTATTTAAAATATCTTCCATCATTTCCATCTGTAATTGTTGAATGTTCAATAATTCCTGTTGTTGATGAATGATAAGATGGTCTAGTTTTTCATGCAAGGTTCTTATTTCTAGTTCGGCTTTTAAATTTACCATATAGTCTTGCTTTGCGCGTTCTCTGTCTTTTTCTTCCTGACGATTTTGACTCATCATGATTATTGGAGCTTGTAATGCTGCCAAACAGGATAAAATTAGGTTTAACAAAATAAAAGGATAAGGATCGAATCCTTTATTGACCAAAAAAATGACATTGCTTGTTATCCAAAAAATAATAATTGCCGAAAAAATAATTATAAATTTCCAACTACCTCCAAAAGCTGCAACTTTGTCTGCTAATTGTTGCCCAAAATTTACTGAAGCCTTATCATTTTCCGAAAGTGTGGTAGCAGTAATTAATTCTTGGTTTTTTATACTTTCCAATACATCCATTTCAAGTTTTGATAATTCGCCTGCTTCGTTAATGAGATAATTTTCAAGATATTTTTGTCTAAACCTATTAACTTCAGAAATTGAAATTTTGCTGTTTTTATTAAAATCAGGATACTCATTCTTTATGAATTCAAAAATTGTTTGACGAATAGATTTTCCCTGAATTAACTCAGATATTGGGAATTCTACTTTTGAAATACTGCTCTTAAAAGTTTCCATTAGGTAAAAGTTTTATTTATTAACTATATAATTGTTTTTCTTTTGATGAATCTAAGCAGTAAAAATATTATGGCAACAGTTAGTAATCCACCAATAATATAATATTCTACTTTCTGAATATGTTTTAAATAGTTAAGTATCAATTCACCAAAAGCTATTCCTAGAACTGTAAATAATGCCGACCATATTATTGTACTGATTATGCTGTACTTTAAAAATGTGGATAACGATATGTTTTGCATTCCTAAAACTAAAGGTGTAGCAATACGCAGACCGTATAAAAAACGATAACTAAATAAAAATAGATGCTTATGTTTATCTATTTTGGTATTAACAGCTTCAATTTTGGTTTTCCAATTGGGCCTGTTTATCCACTTTGTAGCTCCTTTTTTTCCTAAACTAAAATAAACAAGATCTGAAGTTATAGTTGCCATAATGGCAATAGTTATTACTAGCCAAATATTTAAATACCCATGCGATGAAGCAATTACTGCCGAAAGAAAAATGAACTCTCCCTCGATAAAAATCCCAAGGAAAAAGCAAGTATATATCCATAAATAGTTTAACATTATTGACGCTTTTATTTTTGTTGCTTAAGTTGTTTATACAGGGATGTAAAGTACTTACAATATTTACATAAGTATTTTTTTATTGCTTAGCATTTATAATACGACTGTGCTTTAAAACCAATAAAAATACCAGTAATTCTATAGTACTTAGCTAAATTAAAAAATTAGCAGTTATCATTATCCAAACTAATTAATACTATTTAATTAATTTAAATAAACTTTCCGCAGCAGCAAAAGGGGTTGTTTGATGGGCTTCTATGAGTTGTAGCTGTTGTTCAAGAGCTAATTTAATTTTTTCATTGGTAAAGAAATCCGATTTTAATCGGTCTTCGATGGTTTGCATCAACCAAAATTTATTTTGTTCGTTGCGTTTGTGTGCAAAATAATGATTGCTTTTAGTGAGTTTTTCGTATTTCTCAATAAGTTCCCAGATTCCAGTAATACCTTCATTGTGTAAAGCACTGCACAAGCTCACTTTGGGTTGCCAGCCAGACTCTTTTCTAGGATACAAATGTAAGGCTCTGTTAAATTCTACTTTAGCCAGTTTAGCCTTTTTTAAGTTATCACCATCAGCTTTGTTAATAACTATGGCATCAGCCATTTCCATAATTCCACGTTTAATGCCTTGAAGTTCATCTCCAGCTCCAGCAAGTTTTAGCAGTAAAAAGAAGTCTACCATACTATGCACAGTAGTCTCACTTTGTCCAACGCCAACGGTTTCAATAATAATGGTGTCAAAACCAGCAGCTTCACATAAAATAATGCTCTCTCTGGTTTTCCTTGCTACACCACCTAAAGAATCGCCAGAAGCGGAAGGTCTTATATACGCATGCTTATTTTTAACCAAGTCTTCCATTCGCGTTTTGTCGCCCAGAATGCTGCCTTTGGTAATAGAGCTACTGGGATCTACTGCTAAAACAGCCACTTTTTTTCCTAAACTGGTTATATAAGTCCCAAACGTTTCAATAAACGTGCTTTTACCAACACCAGGAACTCCAGTAATTCCAATCCTGATTGAATGATTGGCATGAGGCAAACAGCCTTTAATAATGGTGTTTGCTTTTTCAAGATGTGTTGCATTTTTACTTTCAACCAAAGTGATGGCTCGGCTTAAAGCAGTAATATCGCCTTTTAAAATGTCAATGATTAAATCTTCAGCAGAAGGTTGTGTTTTTCGCTTTCGCTTGATGGACTCAATAGATGAGGAGTTGGTCATTTCGTTTTGCGAAACACCATCTTGTTCACTTAAAGCCGATTTTTTAATTTTTTTCAAAATGATTAAAGATTCAAAATTCTAGCCTTATTTACATTTTACAACTGCAAACTGTGACTGAATACTGCAAACTTATTTCAAGGGAACCACAATTTTTGTCGTGTCCCAAGCCATGGTTAAAGATAAGTTATCTGTTGAATTATCAAAAGCAATAGTAAATTCTTCTACTGGAGTTTCTAATTTTTGCACAGGAACAGTAATGGTTAGCACATCATAATCTGGTTCTCTCATAGGTTGCATGGCATCATTAACTCCCCAAGGATATTGTTTGCCGTTAAAAATCACTTCCCAAGTATTTTCTCCAGGAATGGTCCAAAGGGTGTATTTCCCAGCAGGTAAATAATCGTTACCAATCTTAAGAGCTTGATTGGTTTCAAAAGTTGTTGCTTCGTTAGCACCTGTTCGCCATACTTGATTATAAGCCACGAGGCCACCAAAAATATCACGATTACGTTTAGAAGGCCTGTTGTAAAATACTTCGAGCTCTAAATCGTTCAACTTAAATTCAACCGTATCTTTTGGGCTTAAAGGCTGTTTAAAAATGCCTCCATTTAAATAAGAGTATATAAAAATCCCAACAGCCAATATGGTTAAAAAAATAACCAATCGTTTTAAAAATAAATTCATAATAGCAATTAAATTCGTAGGTACAAAGATAAATATTAGACAGCGTTTTTTTTTAAAGAAACGTTAATTTGTTAAAATTTGTATCAGATAAAAATTTATTTACCTTTTTGCAACAATCAATTTTTAGTGTCGTCTTTAGGATGTAATGAAGATGTTAAAATGCATTTTAGCATTTGTTACAACGACCTAACCAAAACAATAATAAGTGAATACGTTAACAATTGATATTGTTGAGAAGTGTAAGCAAAACGACCGAAAAGCGCAATTGAAGCTGTACAATCAATATTGTGATGGCATGTTTACTGTAGCAATGCGCTTTGTTAAGGACACAATGGAAGCCGAAGATGTTGTACAGGAAGCTTTCATTAAAGCCTTTTCTAAAATGCATCAATATAAAGCGGAAGTCACTTTTGGAGCTTGGTTAAAACGAATCGTCATAAATAAAAGCATTGATTTACTTAAATCTAAAAAACAGATGATGGAATTAGATGAGGTGCACCTAAAAGTAATCGATAGTAATTATGAAGACGAATGGTTAGTAGATGATGCAATTACTTTAGACGAAGTAAAAAAAGCAATTTACCAGTTACCAGATAAGTATCAGTATGTAGTGATGTTATATTTAATTGAAGGTTATGACCATCAGGAAATTGCTGAAATATTAAACATAACTGAAGTTGCATCCAGAACACAATTATCCAGAGGTAAAACCAAATTAAAAGAACTATTAAAAGTATCTCAAAATGGCACAAGATATTAGAAAATTATTTGAAGAAGAACCTAAAGTGGGCAACCAAAAAATGCCAAAAGGACATGAAGCACGATTTCTAGAAAAACTGGATAAGGAGCTTCCTAAACAAAACTCCAGACCACTATTTTCGTTTTTGAATGTTGCTGCAAGTGTGGTTATTTTATTAGGATTGAGTTTTGGAGCTTACAAATATTTTAATCAACCTGTTGAAATTGACACACCAACAGAAGTGGTTAAAACGTCACCTTTAGGTGAAATTTCACCACAATTAAAAAAGGTGGAAGACTATTATCTGGCAAATATTAATTTGGAGCTTTCTAAGATGAAAGTGACACCAGAAAACAAAGAAATGTTTGATGGTTACCTAAGTCAGTTAGAAGAACTCAATAATGAGTATAATGTACTCTCTAATGAGCTAACCACCTCTGGACCAATAGAGCGAACCATTAACGCTTTAATTGATAATTTGAAATTTCGTTTGAATTTATTGTATCGACTTAAAGAAAAATTAAACGAATTAAACAACGAACCTAATGAACTTGAAGGAATTCAAGTTTAATTAAAAAAACAAAAAATGAACACAAATAAATTTATAACACTAACGCTTGCTTGTATGTGCATGTTTAGTTTATCTGCTCAACAAAAGTTAGACAAACTAAGTAAAACAGTAAACGCCAATAAAGATGTTACTTTAAATTTAAATACAACCCATAGCAATATTGAAATTAGTACTTGGGATAGTAACAAAATACAAGTTGATGCCTTTGTTGAAAGCAATGAGTTATCCAAAGAAGATTTGAAAAAAGTATTAGATTCTTGGGATGTAGAAGTAGAAGGCTCTGGAGCTAACGTTACCATTGAAAGCCATGGTGGCTTTGGTGGCAATTACAACTTTAACTTTGATTTTAGCGGATTGGAAATATTAAAAGATTTAAATTTAAATATTCCAGAGATTCCAGAAATGGATTTTGAAATGCCAGAGATTCCAGAGATGAACATTAAAGTACCAGAAATGCCAGAATTGCCTGAACTTCCAGAGTTACCTGATGGTGTGCATAATGTAAGATTTGATGTAGAAAAGTATAAAAAAGAAGGTGAGCCTTATTTGGAAAAATGGAGCCAAGAGTTTGAGGACAAATATGGAAAAGGTTATAAAGAAGACATGAAAAAATGGGCCAGGGAATTCTCAAAAGTAGATTGGGATGGCTACTCTGTACGAATGGAAAAATGGGGAGAGGAGTTTGGTGAAAAATTTGGAGAGAAGTTTGGCAAAGACATGGAAAAATGGGGAGAAGAATTCAGTAAGAAATTTGATGGTGAATGGGCAAAAAAAATGGAAAAATGGGGCGAAGAGTTTGGTGAAAAATTCGGAAAGGATTGGGAAGAAAAAGGCAAAGTCATTGAAGAGCGCATGAAAGCATTTGAAAAAGAATGGGATGGTAAAGAAGATGAACTTGAAAAGCGTTTTGAAGAGCTTGAAAAAAGAAATAACAAGGTAAAAAAGACCATAAAAATAAAAATGCCTAAAGACACTAAGTTAAAGGTAAATGTTAGACATGGCGAACTTAAATTTGCTTCGGTAATTTATAACCTTAAAGCAGATTTATCACACTCAAGTTTATTGGCAGATCGCATTGATGGAAGTAACACTTCCATCAATGCTGCTTATTCTCCAGTACTGGTTAATAATTGGGACGCTGGCGAATTAAAGCTTAGATACGTTGATGATGCCTTGCTTAAAAATGTTAATACTTTAATGTTGCACTCCAATTCGTCAGATATTAATATTGATTACTTAAAAGGCAACTCAGTAATTAATGGCAGTTTTGGAAACTTGGTCATCCATAATATCATGGATACCTTCAACAATTTGAATATTGTTTTAGAAAACAGCGATGCTCATATTAAATTGCCAAAATCAGAATATAGCCTACAGTATCAAGGTAGTCGCTCCCATTTAAAGCACCCAAAGAAAACAGACAAAGACAATACATCTTCCTTTACAACAGGAAACTTAAGCAGTGGCAAGACCATTGTTATTAATGCAAAATACAGTACTATTGTGATGCAATAAAAAAAGAACCTTAATTGCAAACAATTAAAGTTCTTTGTTTTATATAAAGGTTTTTGCTTTTCTTTATTTCCCAAAAATATAAGATGCACCTATTTGAAACATGTTGGCTTTAAGGCTTTGGGCAGAAACATCATCATCATTCATTTTAGTTAAATCTGCTGTATACCTTAGCCCAGCCTTTAAACCAGGCAAAAGTGAAGCTAAATCATATCCTAGGCCAATACCTATACCAAAAGTTCCAGATTTATAATACTCTTTAATGTCTTCGTTTTCGCCATTGTTAATGGATTGCTTTATGGACAGCAAAATATTGTATTGCGGACCAGCTTCCGCGAAAAACTGTTCCGTGATTTTATATTGAATTAGCACTGGTATCGATATATATGAGGTTTTTACTTTTCCCTCATTTACTGCGTTTATGGCTCTATTATTAGCCGAAGTTGAAATATCAGTTGAATTACCAAAGTCATACGACCATTTGTTTCCTCCAGTTAAAAAAAGCAATTCGGGCTGGATGGAAAATTTCTCATTAACACCAATATTGCCAATAAGACCAATATTGACTCCAATAACAGATTTTGTGTCGTAGTTAGAGTCTTCAAAGTTTATACTCGAAATATTAATTCCGGCTTTGGCACCAAACGTAAATTCTTGTGCACATAAGGATAATGTTAAACATAAAAGGCAAATGGTGAAAAATAGTTTTTTGTTTTTAATAGAGTACATAATTATTCTTTTTTTGGTTATACCCAAACATCGTTATGTTTACAAAATGTCATCATTGCAAATAAAAAAATCCTAAAGCGATTTAAACTTTAGGATTTAACTATTATAAGATTCCTGCTTTCTTAGGAATTATTAATCATCAACTAAAACCCAGTCACCTTTGGTAATCAAAGGTTCTGCTTGTTTGTATTTAAGGGTTTTGTTTTCGCCACTCATCACATTTTTAATCGTTACACGATCGTTACGTCCAATTTTTGGTCGCTCTCTTACTATAGTTTCAACCACTTGTTGCTGGCGCTGAGTATTGCCTGCTTGTCTGGCTTGAGCTGCACGCTCATCCATATTTTGAATTTCTTCTTTAGTGGTCTGAACGTTTTCACGACGTCTTGCACGTGCTTCCTGAATTACATTGGCAGTTTCTTGTGGTATTTCACCTTTAAACAAAAACGAAATCACATCTTTATTCACTTGGTCAATCATTGATTTAAAGAGCTCAAACGATTCAAACTTATAAATCAATAAAGGATCTTTTTG